>CBFHAS010000010.1:0-53652 GCA_965653625.1 uncultured Burkholderiaceae bacterium
TCAGCGCGAACGGGGGTTGTTGATCAGCGCACCAGCCCCTTCCCCACCCCATGTTCAGCGCTCCCCACACTCCGTTCGGGCTGAGCTTGTCGAAGCCCCGCATGGCGCGGCGCAGGGGCTTCGACAGGCTCAGCCCGAACGGGATGTGAGGGCTCAGCCCGAACGGGGGTTTGAAGTTCAGCGCGAACGGGGGTTGTTGATCGACGCACCAGCCCTTTCCCCACCCTATGTTCAGCGCTCCCCACACTCCGTTCGGGCTGAGCTTGTCGAAGCCCCGCAAGGCGCGGCGCGGGGGCTTCGACAGGCTCAGCCCGAACGGGGTGTGAGGGCTCAGCCCGAACAAACGTTGGAATCTCAACCCGAACGCAGTTTGGGGGCTCGGCGCCAAAGGGCCGCCGGTGGCCTGCGTCATCAGCGTGATGCGCAGCGGCGCAACGCGGTCATGCATCACCACCATCCCTCTCATCGCGTGGGGCGCGTGCCCCACGCCGTCTGACGGAACAACGACCAGGTCGTGCCCGCATGATCCCAGTACAGCCGCGTGCCGGCCACGTCTCGCCGCTTCACGACCCACTTGAGCGCGAGGTAGGTGTCGGCTAGCGCGGCCAGCGCGATGGCAGCCGCCATGCCCGCCACACCGTAGTGCTTGCGGAAGAAGAGCAGCTCGCTCTCGATCTGCAGCGCCGACACCTGGCGGCCCGCCTCGGTCAGTTCGCCGGTGGTCTTGGCGCTTTCGCCTCCCAGGTGCACCACGCTTGCGCCGGCGAAGTAGTGCACCTCCCAGCCGGCGCGCTTGACGCGCCTGCAATGGTCCACCTCCTCGCAGTAAAGGAAGAAGCGCGGATCGAACAGGCCCACCTCGTCCACCACCTCGCGCGGCATCAGGTAGTAGCAGCCGGGGACCCAGTCGCAGGGCTTGCTCGCACGGGGATCCCAGCGCGGATCGTCGATGCCGCGCACCCAGGGAAAGAAGCGCGCGAGGCCGGTGCGCAACAGGAACATGTTGAGCGGCGTGGGGAAGTACCTGCACGAGGGCTGCTGCGTGCCATCGCGGCCCACCAGCCTCACGCCCAGCACACCGCAGCGCGGGTGCGAACGCATCCAGGCCAGCGTGCTGCGCAGCGTGTCGGGCGCGACGAAGGCATCGGTGTTGAGCAACAGCACATGCTCGCCACGCAGGCGCGGCAGCGCCTGGTTGTTGGCGCGGCCGAAGCCGACGTTGGTCTCGTTGACGATCAACTCGGCCTCGGGCTGGTGCTCGCGCAGCCACGCCACCGAGCCGTCGCGCGAGGCGTTGTCAACCACCACCACCTGCAAAGCGAGCCCCTCGCTCGCCGCGCTCAGCGCGTCGAACATGCGGGGCAGGAGGTGCGCGGTGTTGTAGCTCACGACCACCACGCTCAGGTCCAGGCGGTACGGCATCTCGCGCGTCCTCCTCAAGCGGCCGAGCGCGGCTCGATGGCCCCGCCCGACTGCAATGCGATGGCGCGACGGTACAGGTGCACCGCGTGCGCCGTCAGGTGCTGCAGCGAATGCCGCTCCAGCACGAACTCGCGCGCGGCGCGGCCCATGCGCGCGGCACCCGGCAGATCGTCCAGCGCCTCGCGCAACTGCGTGCAGAGGTCATCCAGATCGTCGGCACGCGCGAGCCGGCCGGTGACGCCGTGCACGATGAGCTCACCCAAGCCGCCCGCCTCGACGGCCACCACCGGCGCGGCCTGCGCCATGGCTTCCAGCGCGGTGTTGGGCTGGTTGTCGAAGCGCGAGGCGATGACCGACACCGCCGCTTGTGTGCGCAGGGAAAAAATCTCCTCGCGCGGCAGCGGGCCACGGTAGTCGATGCGCTCGCACTGTGCGGGCGTCAGACGAGCGGCGCAGAAGCCAACGAAATCCATGCGCGTCCCGTCCGGCCCCGCGATTCCCCGGTCCGGCCCTACGAACACCAGGCGCAGCGAGGGGTCGCGCTCGAGCAGCCGGGCAAAGGCGAGCAGCATCACATCGCCGCCCTTCAGATGGTCGAAACGGCCCACGAAAAGCAGCGTGCGCGGGTCGCAGCGCGAGGCTTCCCACAGCGGCACGTCAGGCCGCACGCTGATCGGGTTGGGCAGCACCTCGGCGATGGGCGGTGCGATGCCGTGGTGGGCGAGCGTGGCCTCAAGCGTGTGCCGTGACGGCGACACGATGACCGGCAGCTGCCGCAGCGCCGCACTCTCCGCGTCCAGCCGGCGCCGCGCCTCGGGCCGCTCCCGTTCTTCTCCGAACAGCGACAGGCAGGCCGGGCCGTGCAGCTTCACCACCAGCGGCACCGGCTGCCGCCGCAGCACGTCGGCACACCAGCCGAAGGTCTCTTCCATCTCGATCACGTCGATGGGGTCGGCGGCATGAACCCGGGCGATGCGCTCGGCGATCAATCGCCCCCAGCCCAGCGCGCCGGGCGCCTCGGCGCCGGCCAGCGAGGCGAGCTTGCGCTGCAGGCGAAAGCCAAGAGTGGGGCTCACGTCGTAGACCCCCGGTTCACCCGCTCCGGGTGCGAGGTGCGCGGTGAACACCGAGACACGATGCCCCTGCCGCAGCAGCTCGCGGCGCAGCTGGTGCACATAGGCCGCGATGCCATTGGGATGGCGATCCGCGGGCCAGGCCGGCGAGTACAGGGCCACGTGCATCAGCCGCCTCCGCCTGCCCCAAAGCGCGCCAGCAAACGAACCAGCTCGGCGGACACCGCCCAGCTGAGCAGGAACACGAGCGCCATGTAGGCCAGCTTGAGCGCCTCGTAGCGCACGATCATGAGCCCGCGCCGATGCTGCAGCCACAGGAAATACGCCAGCGCAGGCAAACCCGACAGCACGGCCATCCACAGGAAGCCCGGGAAGCCGGCGAACCAGTAGCCGGCGAGGCTGCCGCACACCAGCCAGCCGAGCCGAAGCACGTTGCCCCACAAGGCGGGACGCGGCGTGCTGGTAGCCACCAGCAGGTTCTCGGCCGGGCCGGCCAACGCGGCAATCATTCCGCGCAGCGCGAAGGCATGCACGATCACCGACGCATAGGCATAGCGCGGGTCGTATAGCAGTTGCACCACGAAGGTCGCGGCCCCGGCCAGCATCGCGGGCAGCGACAACAGCAGCATCAGCAGCTTGACGTTGTCGCGGTAGTAGCGCTCGCGCACGCTGGCAGGGTCGCGGCGAAAGTTCTCCGCGCAGCGCGGGAACAGCACCGACCGCGAAATGCGCACCACCAGGCTGTCGATGGGCCCGGTGATGCCCGCAGCCAGGCCATACAGGCCGAGCAGCTGCATGTCGAACAGCCTCAGGAACACCACCTTGTCGAACTGCGCGCTGACGAGCGACACCAGGCTCGACGGCATGCTGTACCGGGCAAAGCCCATGTTCGCGGCGATGGCCTCGCGCTCCAGGCGCGGGCGCGGCCGCTCGGCGCGGTAGAAGAACCAGCTCGCCAACGCCATGAAAGCGCGGTTGACGACCATGCCGTAGACCATGCCGTGCCAGTCGCGCGCGAAGTACGACCACGTGATGACGAACGCCGTCGAGATTGCCGCGGCTACCAGCTCGCAATAGCTCATGAGCCGTGCATTGCGGCGCCGCACGGCCAGCAGGAAGGCCATCGACTCCAGCCCGTGCACCACGAAGAAGGCGGAGAAGATGCGCAGCGCTTCAGTCAGCTCTGGCGAGCCATAGAGCCTGGCCAGCAGCGGCGCCAGCGCGAACAGCAGTGCCGCGTTGATGAAACCCCGCACGAGGCGAAGGGTCCAGACGGTGTCGATGAAGGCGCGCTCGTCACCGCGCTCGTGCCGCACCATCAGGCCGGCCGTGCCCACGTCAGAGAGCATCTCCACCATGAACGCGATGGTCGCCACCAGCGTGACGATGCCGTAGGCCTCGGGGTACAGCAGCCGCGTGAGCACGATGGTGCTCAGGAGCTTGATCACCAGCAGGCCGGCAAACGACACCGCGGTGGCGAAGAGGTCGCCCCGCACGTTCACCATACCGGCCAGGCGCAGCCGCGAGCCGGGGGCGAAGGGGCCGAAGAGGCGCAAGGACGACATCCGCAGCATGGATCTTTGCGTCACACCGTGAGCTCGCCGGCCGCGGTGTCGGCGGCCGGCGCGACGGCTGGCGCGGGGTCGGCGCGCCGGTCGAAGACGGCGAGGATGGTGTGGCCCGCGATGGTGTGTGCGTTCTCGGCGATGAAGCGGCGGAACAGGTGGGCACCTCCCAGGAAGTGGTACAGCCTGCGCTTCCAGCGGCCGGGAAGGTAGCGCTGCTCCATCACGGCCTGGTACCAGCCGACCTCGGCCAGCGGCTCCACCTCGAAGGCTTGAAGTTCCAGGGGAAAGAGCCGCGCCAGCGCCGCCAGGCTGCGCCGCGACCACAGGCCCATGTGGTGCGGCGGGCCGTTTAGCGGCGCGTCGGCAAAGCCCAGGAACCCGTCGTTGTTCGGCACGCCGAGGATGAGCAGGCCACCGGGCTTCAGCACGCGCAGGCAGTCGGCCACGAAGCCACGCGGATCGGCCACGTGCTCCAGCACCTGGAACGAGGCGACCAGATCATAGTGCGCCGGCCGTTCGAAGGCATGCGCCTCCAGCAAGTCGTCGACGATCTGGATGCCGCGGGCCTGCGCCGCCTGCGCCGCCGAGCGGTTGAGTTCGATGCCCGTGACGACAGCGCCGCGCGACCGCGCCTTGTACAGGAAGCTGCCGCGCCCGCAGCCCACGTCCAGCACGCGCTGGCCCGGCCTCACGTACGCCAGCGCCGCGTCGTGCTCCCACTTGTCTTCCTTGTAGTTCCAGTCGTTCTTCTCCAGCGTGCGGTACAGCGACTCGTCCGCGGTCATCGAGAACGGAGAGAAGAAGCGATAGCCGGTGTCCGCGCACTCGTACAGCCCGGCCTCGGGCACGCCGGCGAAGCTGTGGGAAGCGTCATAGCCGAAGTCGTGCAGGTAGCGCCGCACGATCTCGCTCGAAGGAATCGACTTGACCAGCGTGGCCCCATCGGCGCGGCCGGTCAGCGGTGACGGAAGACTGGAAGGCAAGGACATGGACCACCTGAAGAAACTGGAACGCCGAAGAACCGGCAGATCTTTGTGAAACGGCGCGCGCTACTCGCTGGGACGCAGCCTCCTCGCCGCGCCGGCCAGGCCCACGGGCGCGGGGTATCCCCCCCATCCGAATTCGGGCCCGGGGGCCGGCTGCGGCGTAGGCATCGGCATGGCGGCGTACGACAACGACAGCCCCGTGAGCATCCACACCATCAGTGCGAGGATGGTGCCGAAGCTGCCCGCGGCCATCATCACCAGCGTGGCCAGCATGGCGGCCAGCAGGCACGCACCCATCACCGCGACCTCGGGCTCGATGAAGCGCCAGGCGCGCGAGGCGGCAAAGGCCGCGCCCATGCCGGCCAGCACTGTTCCCAGGAGCAGGCCGAGCCCCACGAGGCCGTACAACAAGGCTGTGGACGCATAGCTGTTGACCAGATCGATGATGCCCTGCCCTTGCCTCAGCTCCTCCATCTCCGTGAGCACGAAGGGGTTGCCCAGCCAAGGGTTCTGCTGGATGAGCCGCCACGACACCTCGGCCAGTCGCTGCCGATACTCGATGGTGGCCGCATCCACCGTGCCGACGAAGGGCAGGTTGTCGACCACGCGGTCGCCGATCGGCGACACCAGCACCGCGGCGGCCAGCACCATGGCCACCGCGGCGTACTTGGTCACACGGGTCAGGCCATCGGGCTGCAGGGCGGCATAGCAAAAGAGCGCCACGACCGCCACGACCCAGGGCGAGCGCGAATAGGCGGCCAATAGGCCCACCCACATCCACAGCGCCATCGTCAGCGCCATTTGCGGCGCGCGCAGAAGCCTGCCCAGGTACAGCGTGAAGGCGAAGCCCATCGCGAGGGCATAGCCCAGCGCCAGTGCATGCCCCACCGAGGCTTGCGCGCGCAGCGTCTCGCCACGCATCAGGTAGGCCCACATCAGCGGCCGGCCCCACAAATCGCCCAGGCCCTGGTAGAGCAGCCAACCCTTGATCGACTCGAACAGCGCGATGCCCGCAAAGATCGAGCAGGCCAGCACGAACGACGCCATCACGTCGACGATGGCGTTCCAGCGGCGGCAGGCGCGGCTAAACACGTAATAC
The DNA here is from genome assembly GCA_965653625.1 of uncultured Burkholderiaceae bacterium. Classification (GTDB taxonomy): domain Bacteria; phylum Pseudomonadota; class Gammaproteobacteria; order Burkholderiales; family Burkholderiaceae_C; genus Albitalea. Next base: position 6,149 of record CBFHAS010000010.1, read on the forward strand.
ACCAGCCACACGTCGATGAAGAGCAGGAACCCGCGGCGCAGCGTGTTGGTGAACGTCTCGTAGGGAAAGATCAGCGCCAGCTGCAGCAGCAGGAAGCCGGCCAGCAGCGCGTCGGCCCACGACTGCATCCGCGAGCCGCGCTCCTGCCCGGCGAGGAACATCTGCGCCGCCAGCGGCAGCAGCAGCGCCAGCGCCAGGATGCGGTAGTTGTTGAGCAGGAAGAGCTGGTTGATGCCCACCATCGGGATGTACAGCCCGATCGGCGGAATGACCTGCAGCAGCAACACGTACAGCGCCGGGGGGTTGGAATCGCGCCGCGCCGCCCAGGCGCACACACCGGCCGCCACGGCTGCATAGAGCCAGAAGCTCGGGCTCACGAAGGCGGTAAACGTGAGCGCGATCCACACGCGGCGCCGCAGCGACCAATCCTCCGGCGTCATGAACCTCAAGGCCAGCGGGCGCGCAATGAAGAACACCGCGAGCGCGATGCCCATCACCACCACAAGCGGCTTCAGGTTCGGGAACATGTCAGCTCTCCGCGGCGCCGAAGCGGCACCCGCGACGCATGACACGCAACGCCATCAAGCGGCCGCCGCGGATCCGGCTTTGCCGGTCCGGTGGCGGCGCCCCCTGGGGGGAGGCGCCGCAGGCGCTTCGGGGGGGTCGTTTCATGTCAGCGTGGGGGCTTCATTTCGGTGGCCCCGGGAGTCGGCGGGCGCACCAGCCGTCGCCGTAGGGCATGCACGTAGCGCAGCAATGCGGGCGGCGTCCACTGACGCAGGTGCTGGTCGAGCCGCAGTTGCCAGGCCTCGTGCTGCACCTGGCGGCCGTCGCCGGGGCGTGCGTGGTAGATGGTCGAGGTGTGCGGCACCTCGTCGTAGATGGCGCGCGAGGCGGTGTAGTAGTACAGCGCGATCGAGCGGCGGGTCACGTCCTCGGGCGTGGTCAGCGGGTCGGGGTGACCGTGGAAGGAATCGGCGTCGGTGTTGAAGATGACGCAGCGATTGAATACCGGCTTGACCGTGTGGACCTTGCGGGTCATCTTGCGGTCCCACAGTTCGAGGAAGCCGCCGTACTCGTCGTGCCAGTCCTCGTTCAGGTAGACGATGAGGTTCATGCGCCGGTGCAGATGCAGCCGGTCGTTGATGCGGAAGTCCGCATGCACGCCCAGCTTTCCGCCGCGCGTGGTCTCGTGATAGCCGCCGCCCACGAAGTACGGGTCGGGCAGCAGGCCCTGAATGGATGACAACCCCTCCAGAAACTCCAGCATCGGCCGCGAGTTGAAGAAGTGGAACAGCGAGCGAGCCTCGGCGTCGCAGTCCTCGGGCAGGATCTGGCGCTTGTGCAGCCCGGCATAGCCCATCTCGAAGACCTTGTCCGAGCGCAGCGAGTCGGCCGGGAAATGCTCCACCGCCAGGCGCGCCACAGGCTCGGGAAGGAAGTTGTCGAGCACGATGTGCGGGAAAGGCTCGGCAAAGCAGTAGTCGGCCGAGAGCGACTCGCCGATGCGGCGCGCCTCGTGGTAGTCAAGCGCGAGGCCTTCGGCGGCGTCGATCGGAATGATGCCGTTCACGGCAAACACCACCCCTGCTGGGGCGGGGGCCGCCGCGCTCTGGGCGTGGCGCCCACGCCCGGCGGCCGTTCCCGAAGGACCAGCCTGAGCAGCAAATCCAGGGCAAAGAAGATGCCGAGCGCCACCAGCATCAGCACGATCCCGGCGGCGCCATGCAGGAAGCCCTGCCCGGCTTCGTCGCCCAGGTGGTAGGTGACCAGCACGAGGATCACCACGCGCACGATGTTCGCGATGAAGGCGATGGGCAGGATCGACACCAGCATCACCGCGTTGTGCGCCCGGCTCCTGCGGCCCATGACATACATGAACAGCGTGCCCAGCGCCGTGAGGCTGAACATGGAGTTGAGCCCGGAGCAGGCGTCGGCCACCAGCAGCTGGTACTGGCCGATCTGCAAGATGACCCCGGCACGCGCGATCGGGTAGCCCACGCCGTACAACAGCGACTCCACGATGTCGGAGATCCACTGCTTGAGCGGGCCCGTGATCGCATCGACCAGCGTGGCCGGCAGCGGCACCATGAACACCAGGTAGAGCACAGGAAACCATGCGGCGCGCAGCGCGGCCGGCCCCTTGAGCAGCAGCAGCATTGCCGCGACCACCGGCAGCTGGGAGAAGAACTCGACGCTCGACATGTTGAACGCGCGGCCGAACACATACAGCAGCAGGCCCAGCGCGAAGAGCGGCCAGCCGAGCGACGGCGCGGGCCGCGCGGTGGCATCTGCGATGGCGTGGCGCTGCGTCCAGAACAACCACACCAGCACCGCGAGGATGATCGGCCCGTGGCCGTTCTCGTCGGTCTGCCAAATTCCGTGGGCCGCGTACCAATACACCGGCGCGTACATCGCCGCGAAACCCCCGAGCGCCACCCACCACGGCAGCGCCGCTTGCGACCGTGGCAACACGGCGAGACGTCCGGGGAATTGGGGCGACACGGCACTCACGCGGCGGCCTTCGCCTTCTTGCGGCCGGGCACGTCGTTGAGCACCGAGCCCACCACGGTGACGCCCGCGCCCGAGAGACCCTGCACCATGTCGTTGAATGCGTTCACCCGCGTCTGTGCAGTGCGCGCCACGGCGAGCGCCGCCCCGGTGCGCACGGCGATCATCGCGGCGTCCTCGCCCTCGCAGAGCGCCGGCGTGTCGATGATCACCACGTCGAAGGTGGCGCGCACGTGGATGAGGAACTCGTCGAAGTTCAGCCGCGACAGCAACTCCAGCGGGTTGGGCGGGATGGGCCCCGCGGGCAGCACGTACAGCCCGGCCAGGTCGCTGATGCGGATGATGGCCTCGTCGCGCGAGCGGCCCGACAGCACGGTCGACAGTCCCACCTTGTTCTGCAGCAGGAAGAGCTCGTGCTGGCGCGGCGTGCGCATGTCGGCGTCGACGAGCAGGGTGCGCTCCCCCAGCTGCGAGAACACCACGGCCAGGTTGGCCGCGAGGTGGCTGCGCCCCTCGCCGCGGTCCGTGCCCACGATGCTGAGCACCTGGCGCTGCTCGGTCTTGTCGAACCAGCGCAGCATCAGCTGGCTGCGGATGGCGCGCAGCTCCTCCACCCGCGCGGAGAACGGCTGATAGGCAGCAATCAGCTCCTCGGACAAGGGCCTCTCGTCGCCCACCGTGCGCAGGTAGGCATACGAGAACTGGCGCGACAACGCGTACTGGATGTCAGCCTCGGTGAGCAGGCCCAGACGCACCGCTGCCTCGCCGAAGCGCATGCCCTGCTCCTTCTGAAGCGTCAGCACGCGTTCGGCGTCTTCCGGCGTCAGTGCGCCGCTGTCCATCAGGATGGCGCCGATGGAGCGGTTGGCCCGGGGCGCGCCCGTGGCCATCGAGACGGTCATCTTCATGCGCGGCCTCCTGGTGCAACGAGCAGGGGCCGGACGGGCGCGAGCGCAGGTCGTCCGGAGGACAGCCGCCGGAACACCGGCCGCCTCGAATCCATGGGTTGCAGCACGCCGATGACGGGCACGCCGGCCGTGGCCAGCAGGTCGTCCGGGCTGCGCACGCGGCGGTTCAGCATCTCCAGGCCCAGCGCCGCCATCGCGCCCAGCAGCAGGCCGCCGGCAATGGAGCCGAGGATGTTGAGCCCCACGCGTGGCCGCGCCGGCAGGTAAGGCTCCACCGCGGGGCTGAGCAGCCTCGTGTTGGCCTGCGTGTTCTGCCCTTCCAGGCTGAGTGCGGTGACGCGCTGACTGGCACCCTCGTAGGCGCGCTGCGCGGTTTCCACGTCACGCTGCAGCACGGCCATCTGATCGCGCAGCGCGCGCATGGCCAGCACCTGCTTCTTCTGCTGGTCGGCCAGCGACTGCAGCTCGGCCACCTTCTGCGCGCTGCCCCGGCTCGCCACCGAGCTGCTGCCCGACACGCGGCGGATCTCGGACGCCAGCTGCTGGCGAAGCGCGCGGATCTGGGCATCCAATGACTGGCGCTGCGGGTGGTTGGGCCCGACGATGGCGCTGATCTCGCTCATCTTGGCCTCCGCCATGGCGAGTTGGCCCTTGAGCGACTGCACCGAGGGCGAGAGCTGCACCTCGGGCGAGAGCTCGCTGCCGGTGTTGCGCTGGCGCATGGCGAAGTCGACCTGCTCGGCCTGCGCCTGCGCCAGCTGGGCCAGCAGCACGTTGAGCCGCTGCGTCTCCTGGTCCATGCGCTCGTCGGTGATGACGATGCCGTTGTCCTGCTGGAACCGCGACAGCCGGGTTTGCGCCGACTCCAGCGTGGCACGCAGCGTCTTGGTCTGCTGGTCGAGCCAGCTGGCCGACTGGCGCGCGGGCTCCACGCGCAGCTCGACCGACACGTCCATGTAGGCCTGCGCGAAGGCGTTGGCTGCCGCCGCGGCAAAGGCCGGGTCGGGGTTGACGAAGGTGATGTTGATGACGTTGCTGCCGCGCGAGGGCTCCACCGACAAGCCGTTCTGCAGCAACTGCGCGAAGTAGCGGTCCAGCGGGATCTTCGCGTTGGTGGAATCGCGCCACTGCTGCACCGCCGCCGGCGAACGCTCCACCCCGAGCATCTTCACCACGCGGCCGGCCACGCGGTCGCTCTTGAGGATTTCCACCTGCGTGGCCAGGTAGGCCGGCGAGGCCATGCCGGGCGCGATGGCGCCCAGCACCGGGTCGTTGCGCACCTCGACCACGAGCGATGCCTCGGCCATGTACTGCTTGGGCAGCACGAACAGCGTGATAACGCTGCCGATGAGCGTGGTGAGCAAGAGCAGCGCGAGCACGAGCCACTTGCGGGCCCACATGATGCGCAGGTATTGGGCGATGGACATGGCGCTTTCCTGTTGAGGAACCGGAGGCCGCTCCCGAGGAGATTCACCCCTCGGCGGGCGGGCCCGGTGTCTGCCGGGCCCAGACGGGGACGTTCAGAACAACGATTCGCGGACGTAGATGACGTCGTCGCGTTCCACCGGGTCGTTCATACCCGGATTGATCACCTTCACCTCGCCCGAGGCGTCGCGACGGTGGATGCGCAGCCCGCGCTGGGTGCCGCGCTGCGTGAGGCCGCCGCTTTGCGCGAGTGCCTGCATCACCGTCATGCCTCGCTCCAGACGCGACACGCCAGGCTTCTGCACCTCGCCGTACACGTAGATGAGCGGCGCGCGGTCCACGTGCAGGATGTCGCCCGTTTGCACCACGGGATCGAGTTCGCTCTTGCCCGATTGCAGAATCTGCGGCAGGTCGATCTCCAGCTGCACCGGCTTGCCGTTGCGCGTGCCGACGAGAGTGACGAAGTCCGAGGCGCCTGGCACCACGCCGCCGGCCGCGGCAATCATCTCGGACACCCTGCTGCCCACCTGGTCGATGGGATAGCGCCCGGGCTTGTTGACCTGGCCCAGGATGGAGACCTGCGCACTGCGGATCTGCATCACCAGGATGTTGACCTGCGGGTTGAGCACGAATTTGCCATCGCGCAGCGCACGCGCGATGCGCTGCTCGGCCGCGGGCACGGACAGCCCGCCCAACTCCACCGGCCCCACCAGCGGGTAGGTGATCTGCCCCTGCTCGGAGATGCGCGTCTCCAGCGCGAGGTCCGGGTTCTGGAACACGTTGATGCGGATCACGTCGCCTGCGCCAAGCACGTGCTCGTCGGGCCGCGGCGCCGCCGGCTGCTGTGCCTTCTGCGTGGCCTGCACGGCGGGTGCCGGCCGTGCAGCTTGCGTGTTGGCGCGCTGAGTTTGCGCACCGGCCAGGCTGGCCGCGCCCAGCGCAAGCCACAAGCCCAGCAGCAGGTATCGAATGGATATGCGGATCATGGTGAACCCTTTCGCTTACTTCAGCCCCTTCAAACCCTTGTCGAGCACGCCGCTGGCCGGCACCGGCGCGGCGCGCACGGGCAGGATGGGCTCCGGCGACGACGCCGGCGAGCCCGTGAGCGGCGACACGCTGGGCTTGACCTCCAGCGCCCGGGCCTTCTCGGCCGCACGCTCGGCGTCGGTCTTCGCGTACTCGCCCAGGTACTCGATCTTTGCGGCGGCCCGCAGCGCCTTGAGGTCGTCCTCGACGACCTTGCGCTTACGCTCGTTGACGAGGTATTGCTCGATCACCGGGCGCGCCTTCAGCTCGTCCACGGGCTGGCTCACCGAGCGCGCCACGATCACGATGCGCGCGCCCTGTGGCGTCTTGCTGAACACCGTCTGGCCGTCCTTCATCTTCGAGAGCAAGGGCAGCATGCCCATGGGCAGCTGCTCGGCCGGGCGCACGGCCTGGTTGCCGGTGAACTTGATCTCGTTGGCGCGCAGGTAGTTGACGAACTCGCCCAGGTCCTTCGAGGCTTCCAGCTTCGTACGCACCGCGTCCAGTTCCTCGGGCGGTGCCTCGACCAGCAGCTCCTGCAGCGTGTAGACGCGCCGCTCGCTGAACAAGGCCGGATGCTCGTCGTAGTACTTCTTGATTTCCTGCGGCGTCGGGCGCGGCGCGCCCGATCCCACTTTCTCGACGTAGGCACGGGCGACGATCTCGCGCCGTGCCGCCTCGATCTGCTGCGCGACGCGCGGGTCGCGGTCGATCTTCTTCTCGGCCGCCTGCTGCAGCGCGAGCTCCTGGTCGATCAGCCCCTCGAGCACCGCCTTGCCAGCCGAAGCGGCCTGCGCTGGGGGGATGGCGCGCTGCTTCTGCAGGAGGAAGTTGATCTGGTGAACGGTGATCTCTTCCCGGTTGACCCGCGCGGCCGTCTGCGTGGCCGGCTTGTCCTTCTTGTCGCCGCAACCGGCGAGCAGCGCGGCCAGCACCGCCGCGCTCACCGCCAGCGTGCGACCTCGGGAAGGGATGCGATGCGAAATCATGGGATTGCGAGTCATTGTCGAAAACTCCAACGCGTGACTGCCTGCGGCCGAAACTTCTGCCGTGAGCACCGCCGACGCGGGCCGCGTACCGGCCAGCGGTGGAACGAGAGGCGAAGCGACTTGGCGTCGCGGCCGGAGGTCTTGAGTCGGTGCTCAGTTCCTGCCGGCGCCGGGGGCGGTTGGAGCGGCGCTTCTTGTGCGAGTTCGCGCCGACCGTCCCCCACACTCGGGCGGCGGCTCAGGCAAGCCCCACGCAAGACCGCGTCGCTTCAGCATTTGATGCCCACATGCAGCGCCACCACGCCGGCGCTCAGGTTGTGCACGTCCACATGGCCGAAACCGGCCGCCTTCATCATCGACTTGAGTTCCGCCTGCCCGGGATGCATGCGGATGGATTCGGCGAGGTAGCGGTAGCTCTGCGCATCGCCCGCGACCCATTTGCCCAGGCGCGGCAGCACCTGGAACGAGTACCAGTCGTAGGCTTTGGCAAGTGGTGGCGCCACCTTCGAGAACTCGAGCACCAGCAGGCGGCCGCCCGCGCGCAGCACGCGGTTCATCTCGGCCAGCGCGCGGTCTTTGTGCGTCATGTTGCGCAGCCCGAAACCCACGCTCACGAGGTCGAAGCTGCCGCTCTCGAACGGCAGGTGCTCGGCATCGCACAGCGCGGTGGGAAGCACGATGCCATCGTCGAGCAGGCGGTCCCGCCCGCGTCGAAGCATGGCCTCGTTGATGTCGGTATGGACCACCGCGCCGCTCGGCCCGACCTTCTTCGCGAACGCACGCGCGAGGTCGCCGGTGCCGCCCGCCACGTCGAGCACGTGATCGCCGGGGCGCACGTCCGCCACCGCCACCGCATAGGCCTTCCATGCGCGGTGCAAGCCCATGGACATGAGGTCATTCATGACGTCGTAGCGGTCGGCGACGGCATCGAACACGCCGCGCACGCGGTGCACCTTCTGGGTCTCGTCGACCTGCTGAAATCCGAAATGGGTCTGGCTCATGGGTGTATCTTGGCGTCGGCTTCAGTGATGGTGGCCGCAAGCGGATGCGGCGGCCTCGGGCATGGGCGAATCGCGGTCGACGCCCGCGTCGCGCAGGCGCTCTTCATAGCGGCGCCAAAGTTCTTCTTGCTGCGAGCCGAGGAAGTAGAGGTAGTCCCAGGAGAAGATGCCCGTGGAGTGGCCGTCGGAGAAGGTGGGCTGCACGGCGTAGTGGCCCACCTGCTCCAGAGAGACCAGATCGACCTCGCGCTTGCCCGTCTGCAGCACTTCCTGCCCGGGCCCGTGGCCCTGAACCTCAGCCGATGGCGAGTAGATCCTCATCAGCTCAAAGGGAATACGAAATTGCCGCCCATCGGAAAAACCTACCTCCAGCACGCGGGATTGCTGATGCACGGTGATCGCCGTGGGTTGGGGGGTTTCTCGACTCAGTCCGGCCATGGTTGTACCTGTGAAACACAAGGGGCCAAGGCAGTTTAGCGAAGCGCTTCTTGCGCCCTCGCCCGCGGTGTGCGCCCAGTGGTTCAGGCGCCCGCGACGGCCTTTGCGACCCGTTCGTCCAGATCGCTTAAGCACATCCCAAGCCAGCCTTCGGCAGGGGCTTTGAGGGTGCGCTGCGCCGTGCCCCAGATGGGCTGCGGGAAGTGGCTGTCCCACGCGAAACGCGCGACGACGTGCCAGTGCAAGTGGGGCACCACGTTGCCCAGCGCAGCCAGGTTGACCTTGGTCGGCCGAAGGTTTTCGATGAGCGCACGCTCGACGGCGCACACGAGGTCCATGCAGCGCCGCCGCTCGGGCACCGCGAGATCGGAGAACTCGGCGACGTGATGGTTGCTGATGACGCGGTAGAACGCGGGGAAGTTGGCGTCTTCGACCCTGACCACGCGCCAGTCGTCGCTGCTCCACACGAGCGAGCCACCGGGGCGCTCGCACAGCTCGCAACCTGCGAGGGGAGATGCGGTAGTGAAGGTCGGCGTCACGGGCATGAGGCAACCCACCTACACCTCCTAGACCAACACCCGCTCGATCCCGCCGTCGTTGGCCCGCGCCACGTACTGTGGCATCCATTCCGCCCCGAGCAGCCGGTTGGCCATCTCGACCACGATGTAGTCCGCTTCCAGCAACCCATTGCTCAAATCGCCGCCATAGCGCGACAAACCCTGCAAGCAGCTGGGGCACGAGGTGAGGATCTTCACCGAACCCTTCTCCGGCAGCGCGCCCGACGCGCGCAGTGCCGCCTCGTCGCGACGCAGTTCCTCCTCCTTGCGGAAGCGGATCTGCGTGGCGATGTCGGGCCGCGTGACGCCCAGCGTGCCGCTTTCGCCGCAGCAGCGCTCGCTCTTCTTCACGTTTTCGCCCACCAGCGCCTTCACCGTCTTCATCGGCTCTTGCAGCTTCATCGGGCTGTGGCAGGGGTCGTGGTAAAGGTAGCCACCCGCACCCGCGCCGTTGAGCGTGAGGCCCTTCTCCAGCAGGTATTCGTGGATGTCGACGATGCGGCAGCCTGGGAAGATCTTGTCGAACTGGTAACCCTGCAGCTGGTCGTAGCAGGTCCCACAGCTCACCACCACGGTCTTGATATCAAGGTAGTTCAGCGTGTTGGCCACGCGGTGGAACAACACCCGGTTGTCCGTGATGATCTTGTCGGCCTTGTCGAACTGCCCCGAGCCGCGCTGCGGATAACCGCAGCATAGGTAGCCCGGCGGCAACACTGTCTGCACGCCGGCATGCCACAGCATCGCCTGCGTCGCCAGACCCACCTGCGAGAACAGCCGTTCCGAGCCGCAGCCGGGGAAGTAGAACACCGCCTCACTGTCGGCCGTGGTCTTCTTCGGGTCGCGGATGATGGGGACGTAGTTCCTGTCCTCGATGTCCAGGAGAGCGCGCGCCGTCTTCTTGGGCAGGTTGCCCGGCAGCTTCTTGTTGACGAAGTGAATCACCTGCTCCTTGATGGGCGCGGTGCCCACCGTGGAGCGCGGTGCGGCGGTTTGCCGGCGTGCCAGCCCGCGCAGCAGGTCATGGGCCGCGCGCTGCGCACGAAAGCCCACGTCCACCATGGCCGTGCGCATCAGTTTGATGGTCTCGGGCCGCGTGGCGTTGAGCATCATCATCGCCATGCGGTTGCCGGGTCGCAGGCTCTTTTTGCCCATCTTGCGCAGCAGGTTGCGCATGTTCATCGACACGTCGCCGAAGTCGATCTTCACCGGGCAGGGCGACTCGCACTTATGGCACACCGTGCAGTGATCGGCCACATCCTCGAACTCTTCCCAGTGCTTGATCGACACGCCGCGGCGCGTCTGCTCCTCGTACAGGAAGGCTTCCACCAGCAACGAGGTGGCGAGGATCTTGTTGCGCGGGCTGTACAGCAAGTTGGCGCGCGGCACGTGCGTGGCGCACACCGGCTTGCACTTGCCGCAGCGCAGACAGTCCTTGATGCTGTTGGAGATGTCGCCGATGTCGCTCTGCTGCATGATGAGCGACTCGTGCCCCAGCAGGTTGAAGCTGGGCGTATAGGCGTTGGTGAGGTCGGCCTTGAGCGGCCCGTCGCGCAGCAGCTTGCCCTTGTTGAAGCGCCCTTCGGGATCCACGCGCTGCTTGTACGCGGCGAAGTTCGCCAGTTCCTCGTCGGTGAGGAATTCCAGCTTGGTGATCCCGATGCCATGCTCGCCCGAAATCACCCCGCCCAGCGAGCGGGCCAGCGCCATGATGCGAGCCACCGCCTCGTGCGCGGCCTGCAGCATCTCGTAGTTGTCGCTGTTGACGGGAATGTTGGTGTGCACGTTGCCGTCGCCGGCATGCATGTGCAGCGCCACCCACACGCGACCGCGGAGCACCTCGCCGTGGATGTTCTGGCAGGCATCGACGATCGGCTGCAGCGCCGAGCCGGAGAAGATGGCCTGCAGCGGGGCGCGGATCTGCGTCTTCCAGGAGGCGCGCAGCGTGTGGTCTTGAAGCTGCTCGAAAAAGCTGCGCGCGGGGTCGGCGGTGGAACCGGGCACTTCGACAGCCTCCACCGCGTCGGCATGTGGCAGTGACCCTTCCCCACGCGTACCGTTCGCCCTGAGCTTGTCGAAGGGTCGCCCTGAGCTTGTCGAAGGGCCGGGCTGAGCCTGTCGAAGCCCCGGTGGCGTATCAAGCTGCCCCAGCCAGTGCTGCCACAGCCCACGCACCGAGCGCAGCAGCGCCAGTGCCTGCTGAACGCGGTCTTCCAGCAGTTCGGCCGGCGGCACCTCACCCGCGTCGGCCGTCTTGCCCAGCGGCAGCGCCCCCCTCACGAAGAAAGCCTCCAGCGCATCCACCAATGCCAGCTTGTTGCGCAGGCTCAGTTCGATGTTGATACGCTCGATGCCCTCGGTGTACTCGCCCATGCGGGGCAAGGGGATCACCACATCCTCGTTGATCTTGAAGGCGTTGGTGTGGCGGCTGATGGCCGCTGTGCGCTTGCGGTCGACCCAGAACTTCTTGCGCGCCTCGGCGCTCACCGCCACGAAGCCCTCGCCGGCGCGGCTGTTGGCGATGCGCACCACTTCCGATGTGGCACGCGCCACGGCATCGGCATCATCGCCGGCGATGTCGCCGACCAGCACCATCTTTGGCAGCGTGCCGCGCTTGCTCTTGGTGGTGTAGCCCACCGCCTTCAGGTAGCGGTCGTCCAGGTGCTCCAGGCCGGCGAGGATGGCCCCGCCCTTCTTCGCCTCCGCGAACATGAAGTCCTTGATTTCTACGATCGACGGCACGGCATCCTTGGCGTTGCCGAAAAACTCCAGGCACACGGTGCGGGTGTGCGCCGGCTTGCGGTGCACCACCCACCTGCAGCTGGTGATGAGTCCGTCGCAGCCTTCCTTCTGGATGCCGGGCAGGCCGGCCAGGAACTTGTCGGTGACGTCCTTGCCCAAGCCCTCCTTGCGGAATACCTTGCCTGGGATGACCAGCGTCTCGGTGCGCTCCAGCGTCTTGCCGCTTGCGTCGTAGTGGCGCAGCTCGAAGATGGCGACATCGACGTCGTGGATCTTCCCGAGGTTATGGTCCAGCCTCACCACTTCGAGCCACTTCGCCTGCGGCGTGACCATGCGCCAGGAGGCCAGGTTGTCGAGCGCCGTGCCCCACAGCACCGCCTTCTTGCCGCCCGCGTTCATGGCCACGTTGCCGCCCACGCACGAGGCCTCGGCCGAGGTCGGGTCCACCGCGAACACGTAGCCCGCACGCTCGGCCGCATCGGCCACGCGCTGCGTGACCACGCCGGCTTGCGTCCAGACCGTGCCCACCTCGCGGTCCAGGCCAGGCAGGCGGCGCATCTCGACTTCGGTCATCGCTTCGAGCTTCTCGGTGTTGATCACCGCGCTCTTGAGCGTGAGCGGCACGGCACCGCCGGTGTAGCCGGTGCCGCCTCCGCGCGGGATGATCGTCAGGCCCAACTCGATGCACGCGCCCACCAGGCCCGCCATCTCCGCCTCGGTGTCGGGCGTGAGCACCACGAACGGGTACTCGACGCGCCAGTCGGTCGCGTCCGTCACATGAGACACGCGACTCAGGCCGTCGTACCGGATGTTGTCGCGCGCCGTGTGCCGGCCCAGCACGCGCACGGCACGTCGGCGCAGCTCGGCCAGCTCGTCGAAGTGCGCGGCAAAGCGGTCCACCGCGACGGAAGCCGCCTCCATCAGCTCGCCCACCAGGCGGTCCCGCTCGGGGTCGTCGGCGGGACGGCGGCGCTTGTCGATTTCGTGCAGCCGGTGGCGCAGCGCCTCCACCAGCATCCGGCGGCGGCGAGGGTTGTCGAGCAGGTCGTCTTGCAGGTAGGGGTTGCGCTGCACCACCCAGATGTCGCCCAGCACCTCGTAGAGCATGCGCGCCGAGCGGCCTGTCTGGCGCTCCTGGCGCAGCCGGCTCAGCACGTCCCAGGCGCGTGGGCCGAGCAGGCGGATGACGATCTCGCGGTCGGAAAACGACGTGTAGTTGTACGGAATCTCGCGCAGGCGGGGCGCTTCGCGGGGGCTGCCGGCCGCGGCCGCAATCTCGGTCAGGGTGGCGGGTGCGTTCATGGGTCGTCCGGGCGGCGGCAAACGCCCGCGGACGCGGCGAACGAGGCGCTCAAGCCCTTTCAGCAGGGAGGCCGCATGGTACCGCACGAGGTGTTTTCCCTCGGTATCAAGGGCTCACCGCGGCGGTGCGAACCCAGCAGTGTCGGCGACACTGCGCGCCATGACCCCCTGGCTTTATCCCTTCTGGATCGCTCATCGCGGCGCGGGCAAGCTGGCGCCGGAGAACACGCTGGCCGCGTTCCGGGTCGGCGCAAGCCATGGCTATCGCGCGTTCGAGTGCGACGTGAAGCTGAGCGCCGACGGCGTGCCTTTCCTTCTGCACGACGACACGCTTCAGCGCACGACCAGCGAGCGCGGCCTTGCCAGCGAACGTTCATGGGCCAAGCTGTCGCGCCTCGATGCCGGCAGCTGGCACAGCCGCACTTTCGCCGGCGAACCGCTGCCCACCTTGGAGGCCGCAGCCCGCTACTGCCTTCGCAATGGCTTCGCGCTGAACATCGAGATCAAGCCTGCGCCGGGCAACGAGGCCCTCACGGGCCGGGTGACCGCACGGGAAGCAGCGCGCTTGTGGTCTGCAGAGCCGGTGAAGCCGCTGCTCAGTTCCTTTCGCCCCGACGCGCTGGCCGCTGCACAAGCCGCGGAGCCCGCCATGCCCCGGGCACTCTTGCTCGAGGACTGGCGAGCGGGCTGGCTGGAAGAAGCGCAATCGCTCGGCTGCGTGGCCGTGGTGACGCACTACACGGTCATCGACGCGGCAGCGATCGGGCGCATCCATGCCGCCGGGATGCGCGCGCTCTGCTACACCGTCAACGACCCGGCGCCGGCCCAGCAGCTCGTCGGCTGCGGCATCGACGGCCTCATCACCGACGCGGTGGACCGCTTTGCACCGCATGGCGGTTCGCTGAGGAACTGAGGCGGGTCGGGGCGCGAAGCGCGGCGCGATACCGCCGGCCCTGTGCCGTGAGACGTCACGCAGGCCGCTTGTCGCGACCCGCATTGCGGCCGAGCATCACGGCCTTCATCGTCCTGAAAGACACCGCATGGCCCTCCCGCGTGCCGCCTCCACCGGGCCCACCGACAAACCATCGAGCACCGTGCCGATGCGCGCCTTTTGGCTGATCGCGCTGGCCCTCGCCGCGGCGCTGGCGCTGTGGCTGCACGGCCCGATCACCCAATCCGCGCACTACCACGACTTCGCCGACGCGCGCGCCTGGGGTGGTTTGCCCAATGCGGCCAACGTATTGAGCAACTTGCCATTCCTGCTCTCCGGCGGCTGGGCACTGTGGGCCCTGACGCGCAGGTCGCATGGCGGCCCATCGCACGACGCCTGGTACCTCTTTGCAGCCGCACTGGTCTTCACCGGCCTCGGCTCGTCGGCTTACCACTGGATGCCCACGACCGACATGCTGGCGCTCGACCGGCTGCCCATTGCCTGGGCCTGCGCCTCGCTCCTGGCCGGCTTCCTTGCCGAGCGCACGAGCCCCTTCTGGGGCCGTCCCGCCGTGCTTGCCGGCGCGCTCGTCTTCGCGACGGTTTCGGTGGCGGCATGGTGGCTGGGCGAGCACTCCGGCATCAACAAGAGCGGCGACTTGCGCCTGTATGCCGCAGTGCAGTTCATGCCCATGCTGCTGGTACCCGCGGCGCTGCTGTTGCGCCTGGCGCCCACGCACGCTGGTGCCGTGCCCGGGCGGGATTGGTGGGTGGTGCTCGCGCTCTACGCCGCCGCCAAGCTGGCCGAGATGGGCGACGCCGTGCTGATGCAGTGTCCGGTGCTGCTGAGCGGACACACGCTGAAGCACCTGCTGGCGGCCGCCGCCGCGGCTTGGCTTCTGCGCGCGGTATTGCGGCCCGCCGAACAACTTCGGTAGTCGGCGTTGGTCTTCACCATGCAGAGGCCCGCTCGCGTCTGCGCCACCTCAGGATCGCACGCCTCGGCGCTCCGATGCACCGGGGTCGAAACGCCCAGCGCCTGTGGTTGCCCCGCCACGCCGCCGTTGCGAACCGCGGTACGGAAGCAGGTCAGCTGCGATAGTCGGCGTTGATCTTCACGTAGTCGACGCTGAGGTCGCAGGTCCAGACGATGGCACTGGCGTCGCCACGGTGCAAATCAACGCGCACCGTGATCTCGCTTTGCTTCATGACGCGCTGGCCATCTTCCTCGCGATAGCCGGGGTGCCGGCCACCCTCGCGCACGACGTGCACGTCATCAAGGAAAAGATCAATCTGCGTCTGGTCCAGGTCGTCGATGCCGGCATAGCCCACCGCGGCGAGGATGCGCCCGAGATTGGGGTCGCTGGCGAAGAACGCGGTCTTCACCAGCGGCGAATGCGCGACGGCATAGGCGGCCTGCCGGCACTCGGCCTCGCTGCGACCCCCGTCGATCTGCACGGTGATGAACTTGGTGGCACCCTCCCCATCGCGCACGATGGCTTGGGCCAGTTGCTGCGACACGCTGATGATGGCGTCGCGCAGCACCATGCCGTCGGCCGTGTCGAGCCGGGTGATGGCGTCGTGCGCCGCATGGCCTGTGGCGATCAGCATGAAGGAATCGTTGGTGGAGGTGTCGCCGTCAATGCTGATGCGGTTGAAGGAATGATCTGCCGCCTCGTGCACCAGCGCCTGCATGAGATGCGGCGCGATCACGGCATCGGTCGCCACGAAGCCCAGCATGGTGGCCATGTTGGGCCTGATCATCCCCGCGCCCTTGCTCATGCCGGTGACAGTGACGGTGCGCCCGCCCACCTGCACCTGCAGCGAGGTGGCCTTGGGCAGCGTGTCGGTGGTCATGATGGCCTCGGCGGCCTGGGCCCAATGGTCGGCCGCCAGGTCTGCCAGCACCGCCGGCAGCGCCGCCTCGATGCGATTGTTGGGCAGCGTTTCCATGATCACGCCGGTGGAGAACGGCAGCACCTGCTCGGGCGAGATCTCCATGTGCCGCGAAAGCGCCACGCAAGTGGAGAACGCGCGCACCAAACCATCGTCGCCGGTGCCGGCGTTCGCATTGCCGGTGTTGATGAGCAGCGCGCGCGTGCCTATCCGAGTGTCGAGATGCTTGCGGCACAGCTGCACCGGCGCCGCGCAGAACCGATTGCGCGTGAACACGCCGGCCACCTGCGCGCCTTCATCGAGCGCGATCACCGTGAGATCGCGGCGGTTGACCTTGCGCACGCCGGCCATGGCCACGCCCAAGCGCACGCCGGGCACCGGGTGCAGGTCTTTCGGATCGGGAGCTTTGAGGTTGACGGGCATGGCAGGCAACTCGGGTGAGCGGTTGATTCAATGAACGTGAGATGGAGCCTGGCCTGAGTGTCACGCGGCCCAGCGCCGCGAGCGGGTCGAGGACGCGAAGCGCAGCCGTACTCCCTGTACGGCAAGCATCGCAGGCGCGAGATCGACCCGTGCGCAGCAGCCGGACGCCGTGCGATCAGGCCAGGCGCCCGTGACAGTGCTTGTACTTCTTCCCGCTGCCGCAGGGACACGGGTCGTTGCGGCCCACCTTCGGCACTTCGGCCACGGCCACGTCGCCTTCTTCGGACACGCTGCCATCCTCGTTGGGATGGGTGTAGCGCACGTGGCTGATGCGCTCAGCCCGCTCCTCGATCGCCTCGGCGGCCTGCGCGACCTCTTCCTGCGACTGGATGCGCACGGTCATCAGCACGCGCGTCACGTCCATCTTCACCACATCGAGCAACTGGCTGAAGAGCTCGAAAGCCTCTCGCTTGTACTCCTGCTTGGGGTTCTTCTGCGCGTAGCCTCGCAGGTGGATGCCCTGGCGCAGATAGTCGAGCGCGGCCAGATGCTCACGCCAGTGCGAGTCGATGGACTGCAGCAGCATCATGCGCATGAAGGGAGTGAACTGCTCCAGCCCCACGCGGTCAAGCTTGCCCTTGAAGTGCAGGTCGGCCGACTGCACCACCTTCTCGACGATGTCGTCGTCGGTGATGGACGCGCTCTTTTCCACCTCGGCCTTCAGCGGTACGTCGAGCTGCCACTCCTCCCGCAGCGTCTTCTCCAGGCCATGGAGGTCCCATTGCTCCTCCACGCTGCTGGCCGGTACGTACGTGCGCACCACATCTTCCATGGTGCTGCGGCGCAGGTTGGCGATCTGGGCCTCCAGGCTCGCGGCCTCGAGGATGTCGTTGCGCTGCTGGTAGATCACCTTGCGCTGGTCGTTGGAGACGTCGTCGTACTCGAGCAGCTGCTTGCGAATGTCGAAGTTGCGCGCCTCGACCTTGCGCTGCGCGCTTTCGATGCTTCGCGTGACGATCCCGGCCTCGATGGCCTCGCCGTCAGGCATCTTCAACCGCTCCATGATGGCGCGCACCCGCTCGCCGGCAAAGATGCGCATCAGCGCATCGTCGAGAGAAAGATAGAAACGTGATGAACCGGGGTCACCCTGGCGACCCGAACGGCCACGCAGCTGGTTATCGATGCGGCGCGACTCATGCCGCTCGGTGGCGATGATGCGCAAGCCGCCCTCGGCCTTCACCTTTTCGTGCAGGCTGTGCCACTCGTCACGCAGCTGCTGCGACCGCGCCGCCTTGTTCTCTTCCGACAAGCCCGGATCGGCTTCGATGAACTGGATCTGCTTCTCGACGTTGCCACCCAGCACGATGTCGGTGCCGCGGCCCGCCATGTTGGTGGCGATGGTGATCATGCCCGGCCGGCCAGCCTGGGCCACGATCTCGGCCTCCTTGGCGTGCTGCTTGGCGTTGAGCACCTGGTGCGGCAGCTTCGCCTTGGTGAGCAGGCCCGAGATCAGCTCCGAGTTCTCGATGGAAGTGGTGCCCACCAGCACGGGCTGGCCGCGCTCATGGCATTCGCGGATATCGGTGGTCACGGCGTCGAACTTCTCGCGCGCGGTCTTGTAGACGAGGTCGAGCTCATCCTTGCGAATGGTCGGCTTGTTGGGTGGGATGACCACCGTCTCCAGGCCGTAGATCTCCTGGAACTCGTAGGCCTCGGTGTCGGCCGTGCCTGTCATGCCGGCCAGCTTGCCGTACATGCGGAAGTAGTTCTGGAAGGTGATCGAGGCGAGCGTCTGGTTCTCGCTCTGGATCTGCACGCGCTCCTTGGCTTCCACGGCTTGATGAAGGCCGTCGGACCAGCGGCGGCCCTGCATCAGGCGGCCGGTGAACTCGTCGACGATGATGACCTCACCGTCCTGCACCACGTAGTGCTGGTCGCGGTGATACAGGTGGTTCGCCCGCAACGCCGCATAGACGTGGTGCATCAGCGTGATGTTCGCTGCGTCGTACAGGCTGGCGCCCTCGGGCAGCAGACTCGCCTTGGTGAGCATCCGCTCGGCATTCTCGTGACCCGCCTCGGTGAGGTAGACCTGGTGCGTCTTCTCGTCGACGGTGAAGTCGCCCGGCTCAATGACGCCTTCGCCCGTGCGCGGGTCGGCCTCGCCGATCTGCTTCTTGAGCTGCGGCACCACCGCGTCGATGCGCACATACAGGTCGGTGTGGTCTTCCGCCTGGCCGCTGATGATGAGCGGCGTACGCGCCTCGTCGATCAGGATGGAGTCCACCTCGTCCACGATGGCGTAGTTCAGGCCGCGGGCGACACGGTCGGCCGTGTCGTGGACCATGTTGTCGCGCAGGTAGTCGAAGCCAAACTCGTTGTTGGTACCGTAGGTCACATCGGCGGCGTAGGCTGCCTGCTTCTCCTCGCGCGGCATTTGGGGCAGGTTCACGCCCACCGACAGGCCAAGGAAGTTGTACAGCTGACCCATCCACTCAGCATCGCGGCGAGCGAGGTAGTCGTTCACGGTCACGACGTGCACGCCCTTGCCGGCAAGCGCGTTCAGGTACACAGGCAGGGTCGCCATGAGGGTCTTGCCCTCGCCGGTGCGCATCTCGGCGATCTTGCCGTCGTGCAGCGCCATGCCGCCGATCAGCTGCACATCGAAGTGGCGCATCTTCAGCGTACGCTTGCCCGCCTCACGCACCGTGGCGAATGCTTCCTGCAGCAATTCGTCGAGCGCCTCGCCCTTGGCATGGCGCTCGCGGAACTCGTCGGTCTTTGCCTTCAGCTCGGCGTCGGAGAGGCGCTCGAACTGGGGCTCCAGTGCATTGATCTGCTGCACGACGCGTCGGTATTGCTTCAACAGGCGTTCGTTGCGGCTACCGAAGATTTGGGTGAGGAGGCGAGGCAGCATGCGGCGTCGGGTTGTGAAGCGAAGACGGCGGCGTCGCGACGGGCGCCGGCGCACGATGGTCACCTGGAGGCCTATGCGGCCGCGGCCGGTGCCGCAGGCGGCCAGGAAGTGACGCCCCTGGCGGGGCGACCCGCATGCGCCTTCGGCCGCGAACCGAAGAGCGCGCGATTTTACCTGCCGGCCATGGCCGCGTGCTGCGAACGCCGGGACTTGCCTTCGCCGTCGACCATCGCCAGGAACTTGGCGGGATTCTGCGGCACGCCGTCGACCAGCACTTCGAAATGCAGATGCGGGCCGGTGGAGCGGCCGGACGTGCCGACGAGCGCCACTCGTTGCCCGCGCTTGATGAGGTCACCAGCGTTCACCAGCACCTTGGATCCGTGGGCATAGCGAGTGACCAGACCACGGCCATGGTCGATCATCACCATGTTGCCGTACTGCGGGTGGTACTCGCTCACCAGCACCACGCCGCCCGCAGCAGCGTGGATTGGCGTTCCCATGTCGGCCGGGAAATCAAGCCCGGTGTGCAGCGCGGCGCGGCCGGTGAATGGGTCTGAGCGGAAACCGAAGCCCGAGCCGATCGGCCCCTCGACCGGACGGCTGTTCGGAATCATGAGTGACTGCAGGCGCCTTTCCAGCAAGCGCGATTCGACTAGCGTGTACAGGTCGGCGTTCTGCTCGGCCTGCTCGTCCAACGCTCCCACCCAGCCGGCCAGTTGCTCCATGGAGGGCGAGGCGGCCGGCACGAAAGGCCCGCCCTTGGCAGCTTCGGCTGCCGCTGGCTCCGCAGGCTTGCTCATGATCTGTTGCAGTTCCTCTGGCTTGACCCCCGCCATACCGAACAGTCGCTCGCTCGCAGATTCCAGCTTGATGAGCTTGGCTTGCATCTCGCCCACCTTGCGGGCCATGGCATCGAGGTTCTCGCGCATGAACCTGTCGCGCTGCGCCACCTCGTCTCGCGCCACCAGCTTGACCATGCGGCTCATCACGGGCCAGCCTTCTCGCGCCGCCGTGACAAATACCGCGTGGTAAATCAGACCCGACACCAGCATGAGCGCGGTGAATAGGAACGCAAGCAAGGCCGCGAGCTGCCAGCGGTTCAAATTAATCATGCGCGTGCGCGCGGCATGGCCGTGGGTGATCAATACCTGCATCGCTAAACTCCCCAGGTGAACGCGAAGTCACCCCCCTCGAAAGCCCAACCGATCGTTCCCGACTCGCTACCGATCGCCGACGCGCTGCAGCGCAGTGCGCCGCTCGCTCTACTTCGGCAGCGCCTGCAGGAATCGAATGCGCGTTACACCGCAATTCAAGACTTGCTCCCCGTCACCTTTATCCAGCACGTGAAGCCAGGCCCAGTGGACGATCAAGGCTGGGCGCTGCTCGTTGCCAATACCTCTGTCGCGGCCAAGTTGCGTCAGCTGCTGCCCCGCCTGGAGGAGCGATTGTGTGAGCGTGGTTGGCAGAGTAGTTCAATACGTATCAAGGTTCAATCGAACGTACCGCGTTGATTGAAACAAGTCGCGCCAATTGAAAGCGGCGGTCCACGAGACGGCCGTCACCGACAACTTCGTCACGCTTTGTCATTGCAGCGAATGCAATGCTGGCTCGGTGTCCCGCCATGGTGCATCCACGCCGTTGTTCGGAGGCGGTGGGCGCGTGTCGCCGGCATGAACGCTCGCGAGCACGCAGGCCAGGGCCCCCGCGACGGCGCGGTCGGAGTGATGCCGCCGGATGCCCTCGCGCGCGTTCGCGCCCAGTGCGCGTCGGTGGTCCGGCGATTCCCACAGCAGCTTGAGGCGTGCCGCCATGCCTTGCGCGTCGCCTCGACCGACCAGGAGGCCATCTATCCCGTCGCGAACATAGTCCGCGGCGCCGGCACAACGCGTCGCAATGACCGGCCGGCCGTACATCATGGCCGTGAGCAATGGCACCTGCCCCGAGGCCGTGGTGTCATTCGCCACGGGAACGAACACCACGCGCGCCCTCTGGACCAGTTCGTTGCAAGCCCGCATATCAAGACCGCAGCGGACCTCGACCTGCGCCGGCAAGTCAACGCCCTGCCGGGCATGCGGCGGCGCCACCACCACGCATCGATACCCGAGCCTGGCGATCGCATGAGCGAAGGTGCCGTAGTCGCAGTGGGCCGAGCCTAGGGCCAGCACGAAGGGCTGATCGGCCTCTTCCGCGAACTCGATCGGCTGGATCGAATAGTGCAAGGGCACGAAATGCAGGCGGTCGCCGGGGACACCAAGCCATGCGCGATACGGTTCGATCTCGGCACTGGAGTGCACGATGAATCGATCCACCGAAGCCAGCGCGAAGCGCGACAAGCTGCGCGAGACGCCGCCGTTCAAGCCGCCGAGGTTGAAAGTCCAAGCCACGATCGGCACGCCGGAGCCCCCCAGCCGCTTATGCAGCCCCAGGGCCGCGGCGAGATGCGGAAAGCACGTGATGATTCCCGTCGGCTGCGGCTGCTCGCGCGCCCGGCGCCACACTTTCGCGGCGTGACGAAGGTGGATCAACCAGCTGCGCGCGGAGGTACGCGGCCCCGCAAGCCGGTGGGCTGGGACCGGCACCACCTGGAAATCGAACCCCAGCCGCGGATCGATCCAGCTGTGCAGCCAAGCTTGCCTCTCATGGCGCAGGAACGGCGCCGCGACCAGCCACTTGCGCACAGCCAACGCAGCAACTGCCACGCTTTCGCTTCGGCGCGCATCGGACCGGCTCCAACGTCCCTCGGCGACGTCGCTTCCAGCTTCCATCGGAACGATCCGGCATCACTGCTCAAACAGCCGGTGGCCGAGTCCATCGGGTGCACCAAAGCGGCGCGCCCAGGCACAGCCGCTACCCGCTCGTAGGCAGCGTTTTGAAGAAAGCTCCCCTCGCGTTGTCCACACTCAAGTGACTGGGCTTGAGGCCCCATTGCAGAAGACTCCGCTGGCTTGAGTACCCACCGGCGTCGCTGAAATGCGTGAAGTGGCGCAGACCATTGTCGACAAAGACCCGCTCGTAATATCGCTTGTACATCGCCGCACCGGCCGCACCATCCAGGTACCGCAGATAGCTTCGTTGCAGTGCCTGCGCCTGCTTGCGATCCACTTCCTTGGGAACCGGCTCGGCGAAGTGCTGTCCGCATTCATACGATGTAAAGACGAGCCCGCTGTTGCGAGCCCGCGCCTTACCCAGATGCGATGCGACGGCGCCAGCCAGAGGGCCGATGTGCCGGTCGAAAACCGCATCCCATTGCGCATCGCCCCATTCGGTGGCTCCGGCAGCCAGCAGCGCGCTCATCCGGAACGAACGACCGCCCTCATCGCGCGGCGTCACATAGGGTGCAAGGGCATAGACGTCGGCCAGACGAGCGACCGTCTCTCCACCGGACAGCCACCCCGGGTCGACGTAGTCGAGCGCCGGGCCCAGGTTCTCGAACCACGCAGCTTGCGCACTGAATACCCGGCTCACGCGATCGCGACCGAGCACCCGCTCGAAGGCGCGCCAGGCCAGTAGGCAGCCAACGCCATAACCCGACGCGGGCACACCATGTGTGCCGCCCAGGCGCGCGAGGTACTGGCGCGCGAAGTTGGCTTGCAGGAACGTGTTGTTCCATACCTCGTTGCTGTACTCCACGTAGACCCGCCTCCCGGGTGGCAATTCGCCGGCCAGTTGCCGCGCGATCGCCTCGTACAGCTTTGACAAGCCTTCAGCGCCGAGCGCACTCGACACGCGGCTGTAGTTCGAAGGCGCCACGTCTGCCCGCAGCGCAAGCGCCGCGCGCCCAGGGCTCTCGGCGACCTGGAAGTTCGCAGCGCTGCAGTTCACCGCGTGGTAGGTTCGCCCGTACTCCAGCGGCTCAGGCAGGCCAGCCCGTCCTTGCGAATAGTCGACGAACACGATGGGGCTGCCATCGGTGAAGTCATGGGCGCGCGGAACGCCCCCGGAGCCGACGGTCGTGAAGGTACCGGTGCCGGCACTGCACACATAGCGATGGTTCTGCCCACCATGCGGCACGCAGATCCACAGATCCGCCTGTAGCGCCGCCGCGGCGCGCGCCTGGATCACGTACGGCACGCCCTTAGACCAGCTGCGGCGCGACATCATCGGAAGCTGCCCGGCAAAAGCGATCGGGCTATGGTTGATCGACGACCAGTCCATGGTGCGGATGATCGACGTACCGCGATTGCTGTCCATCCACGCCGGATGAAAATCGATGGGTTGCCGCCCCTGGCGCACGTGCCCTGCGTGGTGCAGCGACAAGTCGGTGATGTCGATAGGACCACCGGTGTCGTTGCGGCATTTGATCCCGATGGACAGCCGCGTGTAATCGCCGTCGCTGCGCGTCTTGACGGTGAACGAGGCGCGCCCGACTCCGGCCTGGACCTTCTCCACGTAATCGCGAGACAAGGTCATGAGCGACAACGTGGCGCTCGAGGAAGACGAGATCACGTACTCGCCGGGAAGGAAGGTCCCATGCATCGGATCCAGATGGAGGGCCACCCAGCAGAACGCCTCCTTGCCCGCAGGCAACGCCTGTAGCCAACCCTCGCGATCCGTCCATGTATCGGGGTTCCAGCCGGCGGAGGAAGAGCGGACCAGATCGACGAACGGGTACACCGAGTTGTAGTAGTCGCCCTTCGCAAGGTTGAGTGCGCGCCACGCGGGCACTCGGCCGGCGCCCCCACCCGCCGCGATACCGCCCGCCGACCCGGCCGGCACGAGAGTAGGCGAGAGGCCCAGCGCGGCGGTACGCAGCAGTTGCCGGCGGCGCGCGTCCTTGGGGTCTTGGCGAAGCTGCGTGTTCGGGAGAAGGCTGTTCATCGGCATGCACGAGTAGCACGGCCGAACACACGTGTGCCCGACAGACCGGCTCACGCGTTCCAAGGCAATCTCCGAGCCCGCCCCTGAAGTGATTCACGTTGCGCACACGCTGCCGCTGCCGCAGGCTCGCGCCTCAAGCGAACAGAAATCAGGTGGAGAAACAGGTGGGACGCGCTGTTGGTGCCGGCTGTCCGAATCGAACGGACGACCTTCCGCTTACAAGGCGGGTGCTCTACCAGCTGAGCTAAGCCGGCGCGCTCAAGGAACGCGTGCAGTATAAGTGCGCGTCAACGACTCACGGCGTGTGCGGCGCCGGGAAGCGTGAAACGAGAGCGCCCACGCCACGCGCGCCAAGTCCGCAACTAGCGGTGGCGGTCGCAACGCCGCACAGCCGGCCAGTCCGCACTCCGTTCACCATCGACAAGGCACACCCCGGATGCGCTCAGTCGACGTGCAACAAAGGTTAGCTTCCCAGCTCGCTCGCCATCGTCAAAGGCAGGCCGCGCATCGATGGGTCCTCTTCATGCCGATACACCACGCGCCACAGTGATTCAGCCCGGCAGCAGGCGATGAGAAGTCTCATTTCCATGCTGCACTGCGGCAGGAAGTGCAGCACATTTTTCGCATGCGGCACTTCCTGCGGGCGCCACACCGACTCAGCCGACCTTCCGCTACTTGATGCGCTTGAGCGACGGCCGGCCGCCGCTGGGCGGTTCGGGCGGCAGGTCATCCTTCGCCTCGGCTGGCGGCCCGGCATCGCCGGGTGCGGCGTCGGCCAGTGCAAGCTTGGGGCCCTTGACGCCGGAGGGAACAGCGCCATCGCCGACCGCCCCAGCCACGCCCGCTGGAGTGGCCTCGGTCGGCACGGGGAACGCCATGCCCTGGCCGTTCTCGCGCGCATAGATTGCGATCACGTGGTCGACCGGCACGATGATTTCGCGCGAACTGCCGCCGAACCGCGCCTTGAACTCGATCAGCTCGTTGCCCAACTTCAGCGCCGTCGTCGCTTCAAAGCCGATGTTCAGCACAATCTCGTTGTTCTTGACGTACTCCATGGGCACCTGCACGCGAGAGTCGACGAACACCGCGATATACGGCGTGAAGCCGTTGTCGGTGCACCAGTCGTGCAGTGCCCGGATCAGGTACGGGCGCGTGGAGCTGCCGGCGGGCGGCTGTGTGGGCGGTGCTGACATGCGTTCGGCGGAGCGGCAAGCCTACTTGCGCATCACTTTCTCGGACGGCGTCAGGGCCTCGATGTAGGCGGGGCGCGAGAAGATGCGCTCCGCGTACTTGAGCAGCGGCACCGCGTTCTTCGACATGTCTATACCGTAGTAGTCCAGGCGCCACAGCAAGGGCGCGATCGCCACATCGAGCATGGAAAAGTCGTCGCCCAGCATGTACTTGTTCTTCAGGAAGATCGGGGCCAGTTGCGTGAGCCGATCGCGGATCTGCGCCCGTGCCTTCTCCAACTGCTTATCGGTCGGCTTGATGCCGCGTGACTCGAGCACGTTGACGTGAGCGAACAGCTCCTTCTCGAAGTTCAGCAGGAACAGCCGCACGCGCGCACGAGCCACCGGGTCGCCCGGCATGAGCTGCGGGTGGGGAAACCGCTCGTCGATGTACTCGTTGATGATGTGCGATTCGTACAGGATGAGATCGCGCTCAACAAGGATAGGGACCTCGTTGTACGGGTTCATGAGCGCGATGTCTTCCGGCTTGGCAAACAGGTCGACGTCGCGGATCTCGAAGTCCATGCCTTTCTCGAACAGCACGAAGCGACAACGGTGCGAGTAGGGGCAGGTGGTTCCGGAGTAAAGCACCATCATGGGCGTGGGCTCCTTGGGTCTTCAGGAGTGCAGAAAACGAATAAAGCGCAGCAGTCAGGCGCTACCGGCCCGGCCACTGCGCAAAGTGTCCGTCGGCCATGAGGCCACGGACGTCAGAGGGTCACTTCACGTCCTTCCAGTAGGCGGCGTTGAGCCGCCATGCAATCACGGTGAAAAAGGCCAGGAAGATCAGCACCCACACGCCGAGCCGCACGCGCTCGCTTTGTACGGGTTCGCTCATCCAACTGAGGAAGGCCACCAGGTCCGCCACAGCCTCGTCGTACTGCTGCGGCGTCAGCGTACCGGGCGTCAACTGCTCGAATCCGGCGAAGCGATGGATCATCTTGCTGGGGTCGTGCGGATCCTTCGCTTCCTCGAAACGGGCAACGCGTTGGCCCTGAAGCTGCCACAAGGCGTGGGGCATGCCTACGCTTGGGAAGACTAGGTTGTTCCAGCCGGTGGCCTTGGTACCGTCGCGGTAGTAGGTGCGCAGGTACGTGTACAGGTAGTCCGCGCCGGTGCCGCCATGGCCTGAGCGTGAGCGTGCAATCACCGAGAGATCTGGCGGCACGGCGCCGAACCACTCCTTGGCCTGGCGCGGATCCATTGCCGTCTTCATCACGTCGCCGACCCTGTCGCCGGTGAACAGAAGGTTCTTCTTGATCTGGTCCTCGCTGAGCCCGATGTCGCGCATGCGGTTGTAGCGCATGAACGCGGCACTATGGCAGTTGAGGCAGTAATTGACGAAGAGCTTGGCGCCATGCTGTAGCGACGCCAGATCGGACATCTTCTGGTAGGGGAACTGGTCCCAGGCGACGCCGCTTTCGGCGGCCGCCGCCGGCGCTAGCAAGCCCAGCGCCATCAGCAGGGAGAGCAGGAGTTTCTTCATGGTCGAAAGTCTTTCGCGGCGCGTCAGTGGGCGAATGTCACGCGATCGGGGACCGGCTTGAACACGCCGAGTTGGCTCCACCAGGGCATGAGCAGGAAGAAGCCAAAGTACACCAGCGTGCCAATCTGCGACACGTAGTTGCCAAATAGCGAAGGCGGCTGCGCCCCGTAGTAACCCAGTACGAGGAAGAAGAACACGAATACCCCGTAAAGATACTTGTGCCAGCTCGGCCGGTAGCGGATGGACTTGACCTTGCTGTGATCGAGCCACGGCAGGAAGAACAGGATGACAACCGCGGCGCCCATGACCGCGACGCCCCAAAACTTGGCGTCGAAAGTCTTGAGCAGTGCGATGGCGACAACCGCCCCCACGACTGCAGCGATCTTTGCCATGCCGCTGAAACGCCCCTTGAGCACTGCCCCGATGGCAGCCAGCGCGATGATCGCCGCCAGCACGTTGATCATCAAATCGGTGGTGGCCCTCAGCATGGAATAGAACGGCGTGAAGTACCAGACGGGGGCAATGTGCGCCGGCGTCTTCAGCGGATCTGCAGGGATGAAGTTGTTGTACTCAAGGAAGTAGCCGCCGAGTTCCGGGGCAAAGAACACCACCGCAGTGAAGATGATCAGGAACACGCTCGTGCCCAGGATGTCGTGCACGGTGTAGTACGGGTGGAACGGAATGCCATCCAGCGGGCGGCCGAGCGCATCCTTTCTCGCCTTGATTTCCACGCCGTCGGGATTGTTGGAGCCCACCTCGTGCAACGCGATGATGTGCGCCACTACCAAGCCCAGCAACACCAGTGGCACCGCAATGACGTGGAAGCTGAAGAAGCGGTTAAGCGTGGCATCGCCGACGACGTAGTCGCCACGGATCCAAATGGCAAGGTCCGGCCCAATGAAAGGCACGGCGGCGAACAGGTTGATGATGACCTGAGCACCCCAGTAGCTCATCTGGCCCCAGGGCAACAGATAGCCCATGAACGCCTCGGCCATCAGGCAAAGGAAGATCAGGCAACCGAAGATCCACACCAGCTCGCGCGGCTTGCGGTACGAGCCGTACAGCAGCCCGCGGAACATGTGCAGGTACACCACGATGAAGAACGCCGAAGCGCCCGTGGAGTGCATGTAGCGGATCAACCAGCCCCAGGGCACGTCGCGCATGATGTACTCCACCGACGCGAAGGCCAGCGACGCGTCGGGCTTGTAGTGCATCACGAGGAAAATGCCAGTGACGATCTGGATCACCAGCACTAACAGCGAGAGCGAGCCAAAGATGTACCAGAAGTTGAAGTTCTTCGGTGCGTAGTACTGGCCCACATGCTCGTTCCACAGCTTGGTGGCTGGGAACCGGTTGTCGACCCAGGTGAGCAGCTTCTGCGCGGCGCTGGCGTTGGGGGACGCTTCTTGATAGTCAGCCATTTGTGTTCTCTGCGGTTTGCCGGAACGCGAGGGCCGATCAGGCCTTGTCCTCGCCGATCACCAGACGGCCTTCGGCCACGTACATGTGCGGCGGAACCTCAAGGTTGTCGGGCGCGGGCACGTTCCTGAAGACGCGACCGGCCATATCGAAGGTCGAACCGTGACAGGGGCAGAGAAAGCCGCCGGTCCAGTCGTCGGGCAGAGAAGGTTGGGCGCCCGGCTCGAAACGGTCGACCGGCGAACAACCGAGGTGTGAGCAGATGCCGACAGCAACGAAAAACTCGGGCTTGATGGACCGGTGCTGATTTCGGGCGTACTCCGGCGTGAGCTCATCGGGCTTGCGCTGCGAATTCGGGTCGGCCAGTTCGCCCTCCACCGTGGCGAGGCCGGCCAACTGCTCCGGCGTGCGGCGCACGATCCACACCGGCTTGCCGCGCCATTCCACGGTGCGTTTCTCGCCCGGCTTCAGATCGCTCACATCCACTTCCACCGGAGCACCGGCGGCGCGCGCGCGCTCCGACGGCTCGAAGGACGCGACGAACGGTACGGCCGCCGCCACACCGCCCACCACGCCGGCGCAGCCCGACGCGATGAGCCATGTGCGCTTGCCGCTGTCGATGGGCTGGTCACTCATGAAGGTTCCTCGAAAGAGACGTTCTAGTCAGGGGCAACCCGCGATTCTAACGGACACGTCAAGGCACCCCAGCCCGCCCACGAGACCGCGATACCGCCATACCTCACCGCCGCCAACCACAAGGGCAGCGGCGCAAGGCCGTGATCAGTTGCCGATTGACTTGCATGCCGCGCGGTGAATACTTCACGGTCGAGCGCCCGGCGCACCGGCATACATCCATGGCAACAATGGCAGGAGGAAAGACGTGAGTTTCGCCAGCGAGTTCAAGCAGTTCGCGATGAAAGGCAACGTGGTCGATCTGGCGGTCGGCGTGATCATCGGCGCCGCGTTCGCGAAGATCGTCGACTCCGTGGTTGCCGACTTGATCATGCCGATCATCGGCCGCGTCGTGGGCGGGCTCGATTTCTCCAGCTACTACCTTCCGCTGGCGGGCCAACCCATGGGCCTGCCGCTGGGCGAGGCAAGGAAACTGGGCGCCGTGTTTGCCTACGGCAACTTCCTGACGGTAGCCCTGAACTTCATGATCCTGGCCTTCATCATTTTCCTGATGGTCAAGCAGATCAACCGCCTCAAGCGCCAGGAGGCGCCTGCCGCCCCGCCTGAAGAGGTGCAGTTGTTGCGGGAAATCCGGGATTCGTTGAGAAACCGCTGAATCGCCGGCCTGTTCGCCGGTCGCTGCAGGGGCGTTTAGGGCCCATACTGAAGGCTTATAAGTCCGATCGGGCGGCTCTATGCCGCCCGTTCAAGATGATCCCGACCGAGTCGAGACTACCGGCCGCACTGGAAGCGGCCATCGGCCATGTGAAGGCCACCGTTCATGCGGTGGCCGAGCGCGTTGCATCAGGACTCGGCACCCAGTCGCAATCCGCCACGCGCGTTGGCGAGCGCGACATCCTCCTTGCAGCGCAGATCGACCTGCGTCGCAAGATGAACGCGTTCCACCTGTCCTTCTCGAAGCTCCTGATGGACAAGGTCCAAGAGGAAATCGTGCCGCGTGGTAGTGACCGTCGCCGCACGCTTGCCGCGACCGACTGGCACTCCCTCAGCCTCGTCGAGGACGACGAGGTCGAGCAACGCATGCTGTCCGACCGCATCGCCCAGCAGATCAGGCATGCCTGCGAATGGGAACTGCGCGAGATGGCAGCCTATATGGGCGCCGTGCTCGAACTGGGGCGCGCCGACGAAGAGCGCAACCCGCTGCGTGCAGAAGTGCTGGGGTTGGCCGCGTTCCGCGCCATCGAAACGGTGAGCCCGGATCCCGACCCCCGAAAGATCCTCGCGCGCGAGTTCGGCCGGGCCCTGGCGCAGGCGATGCCGACCTGCTACCAGGCCATCGTGCACGAGATGCGGCAGCGCAATGTTCGGCCGGTGAGCTTGGCGGTCAAGACGGTGCACGGCCCTGGGCAGGGCGCGAACTCCGGCTACAGCACGCTGCAAGACGTGGTCAGCACACGAACGCCACCGAGCGACTTCTTCACGGGATCCCCGGGTGCCGACCACCCGTCGAGCCAGGGTCTGGGCGGCGCTTCGCGCTCCGGCATGGCAAGCACCCAGCGCGGTGCCATGCCCACCCAGCCGGCCGGCTATGGTTCCGCCACGATGAACCGAGGCGGCGCGCCGAACGGGCAATCAGATGCGCAGCTGATGATGCTGCTGCGCCGGCTCACTGCGACAGCGAGCCACCCAGGCGCCATTGACCCGACGCCCCTGTCGCCGAGCCACTCCGGTCTCGGCCTGCACGGCGCCATTGGGGCGCTTACCGCCGACGCGGCGGCCACGGACGAACTGACCGGCCTCATGGCGGTCAACCTCATCCGCGCTCACCGCGACGAGCTGATGCAGGCATCTACCGGCAAGCTCGATCACATGGTGATCGACGTGGTGGGCAGCCTGTTCGACCAGATCCTGTCGGACCCGAAGGTACCGCCGCAGATGGCGCGTCAGATCGCGCGGCTGCAACTGCCGGTGCTGCGCGTGGCACTGGTCGACGCCACCTTCTTCTCATCGCGCCGCCATCCGGTGCGTCGCTTCGTCAACCGAATCGCCTCACTGGCTTGCGCGTTCGATGACTTCGACGATGGCCCGGGCAGGCAATTCCTCGACCGCGTCAAGAGCCTGGTGCAGGAGATCGTCGAAGGCGACTTCGACCAGCTGGAGTTGTATTCGGCCAAGCTGTCCGAGCTGGAGGGCTTTATCACCCGGCAGACCGAGGACGGCGCGAAATCCAGCGGCGCGGCCACGGTGCTGGCCATCAAGGAATCCGAGCTGCGCGTGCAGCAGCGCTACATGCTGCAGATCAGCACGGCGCTGCACGGCATCTCGATGCCTCAGTACCTGCACGACTTCGTGTCGCAGGTATGGAGCCAGGCGCTGGTCCTGGCGGCTCGGCAGTACGGCCCGGATTCCGATGCGATCAAGCGATACCGAGGCGTGGGGCGCGACCTGGTGATGAGCGTGCAGCCCAAGGGCTCACCGATCCTGCGCAAACGGTTCCTGATGCAGCTGCCCCCGCTGATGAAGGACCTCAACGAAGGACTCAAGCTCATCGGCTGGCCCGAGGCCGCGCAGAAAAATTTCTTCAGCAAGCTGCTGCCCTCGCATGCCGAGTCGCTCAAGGCTCCACCGATGACGGAGCTCGAGCACAACCTGCTGGCCAAGCAGTTGGAGGCCATCTTCCAGCAGGCCATCCCGCGCGCACAGGAGTTTTCGCAAGCCGAGCCGGTGAGGTTCGATTCAAAGGAGATCGAAGAGCGCTTCACTCCCGAGGAGGCAAGGCAGGTCGGGCTGGTGGAGGAAAGCGCGGTCGACTGGTCAGGCGCGGTCGACATCGACCTGAGTGCCGATGCGCCGGGGGCCATAACGCGCGATGCTGACCCCGAGACTGTGCCGCTCGATCTCGATACCAAGCCGGCCGAGCTGGGTATCGACATCAACCTGGACCTCGTCGCCGCGGACCCGGCCGAACCTTCACACGGCCCGAAGCTGATGGACCACATTCGTGTGGGGTTCGCCTACCAGATGCTGCTGAAGGATCAGTGGCAGAAGGTTCGCCTGAGCTACGTGAGTCCGGGGCGCAGCTTCTTCGTGTTCACGCACGGCCGCAAGCACCAGGAAACCATCTCGCTCACCGCCCGCATGCTGTCGCGCATGTGCGAAACCAATCGGCTGCGCGCCGTGGAGCAAGCCTATCTGATGGAACGCGCCACGGCACGCGCGCGCCGTCAGCTCGCGGCGCTGAAAAGTCCGACGCGGCACTGAGCGTCAACAGCCGAGTCATCACGCCGACCCGGACAGGCGCCGGGCCATTCTCACTGCCGCGAGCAAGCTGCGTTCGTCCGCGCGGCCAGTGCCCGCGATGTCGAACGCCGTGCCGTGATCGGGGCTCGTGCGCACGAACGGCAGCCCCAGTGTCACGTTCACCCCGTGCTCCACGCCGAGGTACTTCACGGGAATGAGCCCATGGTCGTGCGTCATGGCCACCACGATGTCGAACTCTCCGGGGTGGCCGGCTGCGTGGCGCGCGCGCATGAACACGGTGTCCGGCGCATAGGGTCCCGTAGCGTCGATGCCCTCTCGCCGTGCTGCCCCGATGGCCGGCGCAATGATCCGGACTTCCTCATCCCCGAACAGCCCGCCCTCGCCGGCGTGAGGATTGAGCCCGGCCACCGCGATGCGCGGCGCAGGCTGGCCCCAGCGCGCCGCCACGGCATGCGCGATGCGCAGGGTGTTGAGCACCGCGTCGAAGGTCACTGCATCGATGGCGCGGCGCAGCGACAGATGGGTGGTGACCAGCACCGTGCGCAGTTCATCATTCGCCAGCATCATGCGCACCGGCGCGGTCGCACCGCCGTCAGCGGCGAACGCCTGCAGCATCTCGGTATGGCCCGGAAAGCTGACGCCCGCTGCGGCGAGCGCTTCCTTATGGATAGGCGCGGTCACGACGCCTGCCACCTCGCCACGAAGCGCCATGGCGGCCGCCGCTCGGATGCAATGTGCCGCACCCTCACCGGCGCGAGCGTCGACTCGGCCCGGCTGCACGTCGGCCAAGTTTGCCGGCAAACCCTCGGGCTGCCACACCGCGATGCAGCGTGGCGGCACGTCCCAGGCGTCCGCCGGTGTCTCGATGCGTGCCACGCTCAGCAAGCCACCCACCCATGCCGCAGCCCGACGCATGACGCCGACGTCGCCCACGACGAAGCAGCCAGGCGCATGCGGCGTGGCAAACAGCTTGGCGATGATCTCCGGCCCGATGCCGCAAGTGTCGCCCTGAGTCAGGGCCAACGGCAAAGCGGCCGAGGGACGCACTAAGTGGGGGATGTTCGGCGACATGCCAGGCATTGTGGCGGCTGCACGCCTCACGCGGGGTTTTCGATGTCGATGAACTGGTGAGCGACGCCGAAGCGCTGAGCCACATGCGAGGCCACCGCGGGCGCCCCGTAGCGTTCGCTCGCATGGTGTCCGCAGGCGATGAAGGCCACGCCTGTCTCACGGGCGTAATGAGCCTGCGGCTCAGAGATCTCACCGGTGATGAAGACATCAGCGCCGGCCCCGATGGCGCCTTCGAAGTAACCCTGCGCACCGCCGGTGCACCAGGCAACCCGGCGAACGGGCCGACCGTCGCCCGGCACCACGACTGCGGTGCGACCGAGTTGCTGCTGCACGCGCTCGGCCAGCACGGCCAGTGCCATCGGTTCGGGCGGCGAGCCAATGAAGCCCAGATCCTGCTCGCCGAAGCGGCCTTCCGCTTCGAGCTGTAGCTGCACGCCGAAGCGCGCGTTGTTGCCGAGCTCGGGATGCGCGTCCAGCGGCAAGTGGTAAGCGAACAAGTTGACCTGGTGCGCCAGCAGCAGCGCCAAGCGCTCCTTGAGCCATCCCGTGATGCGACCGTCGTGGCCGCGCCAGAACAAACCGTGGTGCACCAGGATCGCGTCCGCCCCGACGTCAATCGCAGCCTCGATCAGCGCGCGGCTGGCGGTCACGCCGGATACGAGATTGCGCACCTCCAGGCGCCCCTCGACCTGCAGACCGTTCGGCCCATAATCCCGGAAACGACCCGCGTCCAGCAGGGTATTGGTGTACGACTCGATCTCGGTACGCGAGGCCATCGGATGAATACATGCGCAGAACTTGGCTGATTTTCTCGCAAGCAGTAACCGTGGCGGTAGCCATTCTTTTCGTGGTGGCGACCCTCAAGCCCGAATGGCTGCAGCGCCCGGCAGTGCCTGGGCTACCGCCGGGCATCTCGATCAACGCGGTGCAGCCGGTCGCCGTGCCCGGCGGCGCCGCAATGACCCCCCCCAGCAGCTACAGCGCCGCCGCCAAGCGCGCCACGCCGGCGGTGGTGAGCATCACGGCGAGCAAGGCACCGGCGCGCAACCCGCACACCGGCGACCCTTGGTTCGAGTTCTTCTTCGGCGACCGATCACGCGGCCTGCAAGAGGCGCAGGTGGGGCTGGGTTCCGGCGTCATCGTGTCCACCGAGGGTTACCTGCTCACCAACAACCACGTAATCGAGGGCGCCGACGAAATTGAGGTCCAGCTTGCCGACAGCCGGCGCGCGCGCGCCAAGGTGGTGGGCAGCGATCCCGAGACCGACTTGGCGGTGCTCAAGATTGCGCTGGACAAGCTTCCCGCCATCACTTTCGGCAGCATCGATGCGCTGCAGGTGGGCGACGTGGTGCTCGCCATCGGCAACCCCTTCGGCGTGGGACAGACAGTGACCTCGGGCATCGTGAGCGCGCTGGGACGCAACCAGCTGGGCATCAACACTTTCGAAAACTTCATCCAGACCGACGCCGCCATCAACCCCGGCAACTCAGGAGGCGCGCTGGTGGACGCCAACGGTCATCTGCTGGGTATCAATAGCGCCATCTACTCGCGCACCGGAGGCAGCCTCGGCATCGGCTTCGCTATCCCAGTGAGCACAGCCCAGCAGGTGATGGAAGGGATCATCCGCGACGGCGTGGTCACCCGGGGCTGGATCGGCGTGGAGCCACGCGATCTGACGCCAGAGATCGCCGAGACGTTCAGCCTGCCGGTCAAGGAGGGCGTGCTTATCACCGGCGTGCTGCAGGGCGGGCCGGCCGCCGAAGGCGGCATGCGGCCTGGCGATGTGGTGGTGAAGGTGGCCAACTCGCCGGTGGCCAGCACCGTGCAGTTGCTCACCGCGGTGGCCGGACTCAAGCCCAATGCGCCGGCAGTGATCGGTGTGCAGCGAGGCGACAAGGCGATGCAGCTCACGGTCACCGTGGCGCAGCGGCCGCGCACACAAGCCAGGCGTCGAGAGTAGCGCGGCCCGCGTTAGGAGTGCCTCTCTAAGGAGAGGTCTTCTCTTCTTCGCCGGGTGCTTGGGTGTGCCGGTTGAAAACCTGAGCAGCCCAGATGCCCGCCTCGTAAAGCAGGCACATGGGTATGGCCAGGGCCAGCTGCGACACCACATCGGGCGGCGTGATCACGGCCGAAATGATGAACGCCAGCACGATGAAGTAGCTGCGGAACTGACGCAGCTTCTCCACGCTGACAATACCCATGCGGGCCAGCACCACCACCGCCACCGGTACCTCGAAGGCCGCGCCGAAGGCGATGAACATGGTGAGCACAAAACTGAGGTAAGCCTCGATGTCCGGCGCAGCAGTGATGCTCTTGGGCGCAAACCCCTGGATGAAGCGAAACACCTGACCGAACACCAGGAAATAGCAGAACGCGACACCCGCGAGAAACAGCACCGTGCTCGAAACGACGAGCGGCAGCACCAGCCGCTTCTCATGGGAATAAAGCCCCGGTGCGACGAAGGCCCACACCTGGTACAGGACCACCGGCAGGGCGATCAGGAACGCCGCCAGCATCGTGATCTTCAGCGGCACGATGAAGGGCGAGATCACATTGGTGGCGATCAGCGTGGCGCCCTGGGGAAGGTTGGCCACGAGTGGCGCAGCCAACAAGTCGTACAGGCCCGCCGGGCCCGGCCACAGCATGAGCGCGCCGAAGCAGAGGCCCACGGCCACCAGCGCGCGAATCAGGCGGTCGCGCAGTTCGACAAGATGCGAGACGAAAGGCTGCTCGGTGCCCTCGAGCTCATCGCGCTGCGGATCTTGGACGGTCATCGGGACAAGGAGCGCGGCCGAAAACGCGCGACGCGTGCGGCGCCCGAGAGCGCCTTGCTGCGGATGCCGTGGCGCCGCTTGTACCACTGCGGCATGGCGCTGCGCTTCAGGCGCCAGTTCTTCTTCGGGTGCCGGTACTGCGGTGGCGTGGTGTAGAGCTCCTGGCCATCGGACGGATTGCCCAGCAATGGGTTGTCCCGGGCCCTGCCGCTCTCCAGCTCGCTCGTGGTCTGCCGGATCTCGTTGGACACGCTCTGCTCGACGTCGCGTGCTGCGTCCTCGAACTGGGTTCTCATCTTCTTGAGCTCTTCCAGTTCGATCGACCGGTTGACCTCGGCCTTTACATCAGCCACATAGCGCTGCGCCTTGCCCAACAGGTGCCCCACCGTGCGCGCCACGCGCGGCAACCGCTCGGGGCCGATGACGATGAGCGCCACCGCGCCGATAAGCGCGATCTTGTCGAAGCCGAAGTCAATCATGCGGCAGATGGAGGCGCGGAGCGGGCAGCGGAGCGGCCCGGCGGGGCGGTTTCAGGACTTGTTGCGGGCTTCGACGTCCACCGTGTTGGCGTCGGACTTCGGCGGGGCAGACGTCACCTGCGCTGGCGTGGCGTCACCGCCTTCGCCGCTCGCCGAGCCGTCTTTCATGCCTTCCTTGAAGCCCTTGACGGCACCCCCGAGATCCTGACCGATGTTCTTGAGCTTCTTGGTCCCGAACACCAGCACCACGATCAGCAGCACGACCAGCCAGTGCCAGATGCTGAATGAACCCATGATCTTCTCCTGACGACGCAACCGGGAATTCTAGGCTCAGCCCCGCGCCCACGGACGGGGCCCGCCGAACACGTGCATGTGCAGGTGGTAAACCTCCTGCCCGCCATCCTGCCCGGTATTGATGACGGTTCGAAAGCCGTTGGTGACCCCTTGATCCTTCATGAGCTTCGGCGCAAGCGAGAGCATGCGGCCGAGCCAGCGCTCCTGCTCGGGCGCGATGTCACTCAGGGTCGGCACGTGGATCTTGGGGACGATGAGCAGGTGCACTGGCGCCCACGGATGGATGTCGTGGAACACCAAAAGTTCGTCGTCCTCATAGGCTTTTCGGCTCGGGATCTGTCCGGCGACGATCTTGCAAAAAATGCAGTCCGGGTCGTGCG
This sequence comes from uncultured Burkholderiaceae bacterium, assembly GCA_965653625.1. Classification (GTDB taxonomy): domain Bacteria; phylum Pseudomonadota; class Gammaproteobacteria; order Burkholderiales; family Burkholderiaceae_C; genus Albitalea. Next base: position 43,052 of record CBFHAS010000010.1, read on the forward strand.
TCATGGTATTCACCCTCGCTTCAGGCCGGCATTGCCGTGTTGTTGTTCAGATTCATCCAGCCCCGCACGATGCGGTAGAGGAACCAGATCGAGATCAACGCCCAGGCAATGTAGCCCGGCACGATCAGCAGCCACAGCGGGAGTGTCAGCAGGTATAGCCCGCCGGCCCACAGCACGCTGCGGATGCGCCAGCGGAAATGCGTCTCCTGCCAAGTGTTGGCCGCCTCGTCCTTCTTCACCAGGTCGAGCATGAAAGCCACCAGCAGAAGCACGATGCTCGCCTGCACGCCCGGAAGCACCGCCCCGATGGCCACGATGAGGTGCAGCAGGTAGCTGACGTGGCCCAGGGTCTTCAGCGATCGTTCGCGGTGGGTCTCGACGTCGGTGATGTCAGCCATGTCGATCGTCCTCGCGGTCCTTCATCTTGCGAGCAGCAAACTCCTCCAGCCCCGACAGGCCCTCGCGCCGCTCCAGTTCGGCCAGCACATCGGCGGGCCGCAGGCCGAAAGCACTGAGCGCGATCATCGAATGGAACCACAGGTCAGCCACCTCGTACACGATCTTGCCCGCATCGCCGTCCTTGGCAGCCATCACCGCTTCGGTCGCTTCCTCACCAATCTTCTTGAGGATGGCGTCGGTGCCCTTATGGAACAGGCGCGCGACGTAGCTCTTGTCTGGGTCGCCGGCCTTGCGTGATTCGATCACCTCGGCCAAGCGGGCCAGCGTATCGTTGGAACTCATCTGTAGATGCTCTGCGGGTCTTTCAAGACCGGCTCGACGGTGTGCCAGGCGCCGTCGCGGTACACGCGAAAGAAACACGAATGGCGGCCGGTGTGGCAAGCGATGCCCGGCTCGTGGCCGAGCTGCTCCACCTTGAGCAGCACGACGTCGTTGTCGCAGTCCAGCCTCAGCTCATGCACCTTTTGCACATGGCCCGATTCCTCGCCCTTGTGCCAGAGCCGCCCACGAGAGCGGCTGTAGTAGACCGCTTCACCACGCTCGGCGGTTTGGCGCAGCGCCTCGCGGTTCATGAATGCGAACATGAGCACGTCATTGCTCCCGAGTTCCTGCGCAATGGCTGGCACCAGCCCCTGCGCGTCCCAGTTCACCTCGTCGAGCCAGTCCATCGGGGCAGTGTAGTCTCACCCTGAATGGGTCGCGCCCTCGAAGCAACGTTCCTCGGCGAACCAGCGAAGCACCGGCACCGTTCCGGGTAACACCGGGGTCACGCCGATGGGCAGGTCTTGCCATGCCATGGATTGCGCCTCGCGCATTTCGAACTCGCCGACCCAGTCGTAGACCTTGCAAAAGTGCAGCCGCACGCGCGCGTGCGGGTAGTCCATCAGCTCAACCTTCCACGGATGCGCCGCGCCGATGGTGATGCCCAGTTCCTCGTGCAGCTCGCGCCGCAGCGCCTGCTCCACGGACTCGCCGCGCTCCAGTTTGCCTCCCGGGAATTCCCAGTAGCCCGCATAGACCTTGCCATCGGGGCGCGAGGTGAGGAGGAAGCGGCCGTCACGGTCGATCAGCACGCCCACGGCCACGTCGACAGGCGTGCGTTCTGCAGGGCTGCTCACGCTGCGATGCCCTGCGAATGGTTGCCGCGCCCGGAGAAATCGCGCGCGAATTGGTAGGCCACGCGACCCGAACGCGACCCGCGCTCCAGCGCCCACACCAGCGACTCCTGCCTAGCGGCCACGATGGCCGGCTCGTCCACACCGTAGGCACGCAGCCACTCGGCCACGATCGCCAAGTATTCGTCTTGCGTGAACGGATAAAAGCTTACCCACAAGCCGAAGCGCTCTGACAGCGAAATCTTCTCCTCCACCACCTCGCCGGGATGGACCTCCCCGTCCTCGGTGTGCTGGTAACTGAGGTTCTCCCGCATGTACTCGGGCAGCAGGTGGCGGCGATTGCTGGTGGCGTAGATGAGCACGTTGTCGGATGACTGCGACACCGAGCCGTCGAGGATGGACTTGAGCGCCTTGTAGCCCGGCTCGCCTTCATCGAAGCTGAGGTCGTCGCAGAACACGATGAAGCGCTCCGGCCGCTCGGCCACCAAGTCCACGATGTCGGGCAGATCGATCAGGTCCGCCTTGTCGACCTCGATGAGGCGAAGCCCTTGCGGCGCAAACTCATTCAGGCAGGCCTTGATGAGCGAGCTCTTGCCGGTGCCGCGCGCGCCGGTGAGCAGCACGTTGTTGGCGCCGCGCCCCTGCACGAACTGGCGGGTGTTACGCACCAGGCGCTCCTTCTGGGCATCCACCTCGCGCAGGTGATCCAGCCGGATCGTCGCCACATGCCTGACCGGCTCGAGGCATCCCGAGCCGCGGCGCTTGCGGTAGCGAAACGCCATCGAGGCCGACCAATCGGGCGCGGCCGGCGGGTGCGGCAACACCGCTTCGAGTCTTGCGATCAACGCCTCGGCGCGTGAAATGAGGGAGAGCAGCGGGTCGGACATCGGCAGATTATCGGTGCCGCAACCCGCAACCCGCATCACGTCGCAGGCGCGATCGCGCCTAGCCCGGGGCTCAGTTCACCATGAGGTCGAGCGCGGCGTCCAGGTGCTCGGTGGGCATGCGCTTGAAACCCGAGCGTGCGTAGCGCTGCAGGCGACCTACGGCGAAGGCGGTAAGAACCGAGGCGCGCGCATTCGCATCAACTGTCGGCGCGTCGGCGCCGTTCGCTTCGGCGGCGGTGCGCAAGCTCTGTCGCAACTGGCCTTCGATACGATCGAAAAACTGGTTCATGCGGGCGAGCAGGCGGTCGTTCTCGAACACCAGCGCATCGCCCACCATCACCCGTGTCATGCCGGGATTCTTTTCGCCGAACTGCAAGAGCACGGTGATGACCTTGCGGGCTTGCACGCTTCCCGAGGTTTCGCGCTCGTTGATCTGGTTGGCCAGCGTGAACACGCTTTGCTCGACGAACTCGATCAGTCCCTCGAACATCTGCGCCTTGCTGGCGAAGTGGCGGTACAGCGCGGCTTCGGACACGTCGAGCCGGCCGGCCAGCGCGGCTGTCGTGATCCGCTCGGCGCCCGGCTGCTCCAGCATGGAGGCAAGCGTCTGCAGAATCTGGACCCTTCGCTCCCCCGGTTTGGGACGCTTGCGAGGACCTGCGGTGCCGGCCACGGCACCGTTGTCGCCGCCGTCGCCCGCTGCGATGCCTTCGGAAGGGTTCTCAAGTGGGGACGTCATGTCGGATCGCACCAGCAGAGCGAGCGCAAACGTTGTATCCGCTTGATTCTGGCACAGGGGGTTGTTGGCGTGGGGCATGGGTGAACGCCAACTTCCATGCCGCGGCCGGTGCCGTGAAAAGCACCACGAAGCCTGGGCTTGTGGCCGGACCATCCGAGGCGGCCGGGGCGTGCCGTCATGCACAGGACAAGGCCCGGGCGGGCCGTGCAGTTGCTGTCGACGACGGTGCGTCGAAGAGTTCAGTGCGAGCGAATCATGGTGCCGTATGGCTGCTCGGTCAGGATCTCCAGCAGCATCGCGTGCGGCACACGGCCGTCGATGATGTGAACCGAGTTCACGCCGTTCTTCGCGGCATCGAGCGCGGAAGAGATTTTCGGCAGCATGCCGCCGGAGATGGTGCCATCGGCGAACAGGTCGTCGATCTCGCGCGCCGACAGGTTAGTGAGCAGGTTGCCCTGCTTGTCCAGCACGCCCGGGGTGTTCGTAAGCATCATCAACTTCTCGGCCTTCAGCACCTCGGCAAGCTTGCCCGCCACCACATCAGCGTTGATGTTGTAGTTCTCGTTGTGCACGCCGAACCCTAGCGGCGAGATGACCGGGATGAACTGGTCGTCCTGCAATGCCTTCACCACGCTCGGGTCGATAGACAGGATCTCGCCCACATGGCCCACGTCGTGTTCCTTGGTGGGGTCGTTCTTGTCGAGCATCTTGAGCTTGCGCGCGCGGATGAGGCCGCCGTCGCGGCCTGTGAGACCCACCGCCTTGCCGCCCGCCTGATTGATGAGGCCGACGATGTCCTGCTGTACCTGGCCGGCCAGCACCCACTCGACCACTTCCATGGTTTCGTCGTCGGTGACGCGCATGCCCTGGATGAAAGTGCCCTTCTTGCCGATCTTGGCGAGCGCCTCGTCGATCTGCGGGCCGCCGCCGTGAACGACCACCGGGTTCAGGCCCACGAGCTTGAGCAGAACCACGTCTTCGGCGAAGTCCTGCTGCAGCGCGGGATCGGTCATCGCATTGCCGCCGTACTTGATGACGATGGTCTTGCCGTGAAAGCGCCTGATGTAGGGCAACGCTTCCGCCAGGATCTCGGCCTTGTCGCGCGGAGCGATGTGGCTCAAGTCCGGCGTGTGGGTCTGTCGCGTGGCAGCGGGAGGCTCGTCGCTCATGGCAAGTGTCTTTCTACTTCGTTCGAGGGTGCGAAATTGTAGGGGCCGGCTCAGTAGGCTCGGCCGCGCCTGTACTGGGCATGGGCCCGGCGCGCCAGCGGCGTGCGCCCGGCAATGGCTGCCAGCGAGCTTCCTGCGTGTGCGTGGCAAATGGCGAGCCCCAGCGCGTCGGCCGCATCCTTTCCCGGCAGGCCGGGCAGCTGCAGCAGGCGCATGACCATCTCCTGGATTTGCTCCTTGCGCGCCTGGCCGTGTCCGACGATGGCCTTCTTCATTTGCAGCGCGGTGTACTCCGAGACTTCGAGATCGTTGGACACGAGTGCGGTCATCGCCGCGCCGCGCGCCTGGCCCAGCAGCAGCGTGGACTGCGGATTGACGTTGACGAACACGATCTCCATGGCGGCGCAGCCGGGGCGGTAGCGCGAGGTGACTTCGCGCACGCCGTCGAAAATAATCTTCAGCCGGGCGGGCAGCTGGCCGACCGCCGCCGCGCTGGTGCTGATCGTGCCGCTGGCCACGTAGGCCAGCCGCGGACCATCGGCCTCGATCACGCCGAAGCCGGTGGTGCGAAGACCAGGGTCGATGCCGAGTATCCGCATGGTCAGACCTGCATGCCGTAATACCACCGCACGGAGTGGAAGAACACTGGAGCCGCAAAGCACAGAGGCGCCACCCGGTCCAGCACACCCACCGCGCCGGTGACCGACACCTTGCCGCCCCAGCTGCGCACTCCGGCGTCGCGCTTGAGCGCCTGCATGACGAACCCACCTAGCGTTCCGCAGGCACCGGCGATGAAACCCATCGCGAGTGCCAACATCGGCTTGAACGGCGTGGCCCAGTACAGCAGCGCGCCCAACACCCCGGCACAACTTGCCCCGATGAACCATGCACGCCACGAGAACGAGCGGCTGATCGCTCGCGCCACCGGCCGGGGGCGCAGCCGCCGTGTGGCGACGTCTTGCGCGATCTGCGCGGCAGCGGCCACGACCACCAGGTAGAACACGAGGAAAGCACCGCGCCCCGCGTAGCCGGGTAAGCTGAGCAGCAGCAACGCGGGCGCGTGGCTGATGCCGTAGATGCACACCATGATGCCCCACTGGATCTTGGCCGTGCGCTCCAGGAAGCGCTGCGGATCGCCTCCGAACGCGCTCGCCACCGGGATGGCGAAGAACACGTACACGGGGATGAACACCGTGAAGAGGTCGAAGTGCCGCCCGCCAGCGAGCACGAACTGCAGCGGCAGCACCACGAAGAAGGCGAGGATGAGGCTGCGGTGGTCGGCGCGCCGCGTGTGCGTGAGCGTGATGAACTCGCGGAACACCACGAACGACACGATGCCGAACAGCAGCGTGGCGGCCACGGCGCCCAGCACCCACGACAGCCAGAACAGCGCCGCACCGTACCATACGGCGCGCAACTCGCGCAGGAACAGCTCGTGCGCCGCCTGCTGCATGGGAGTGGACTCGCGCAGCGAGCGCATCACGCCGTACACGGTGGCGGCCACCAGTACGCCGAACAGCGTGACGAACAGCAGCGCGACCTGCTGCGTGTTATCAAGCTGTCGCAGCGCGCCCATCAGACCACGTTCCGCAACGCCACCACGGCTTCACGGGCACGATCGAGGAAGGCGCGCTTGTTTTCGCCGGACTCCAGGCGGACGGGCGCGCCGAAGGTCACCGAGCACAGCACCGGCACCGGGACAACCTCGCCCTTGGGCATGACTCGCTGCACATTGTCGATCCAGGCGGGGATGAGCTGCACCTGCGGGAACTGCTGCGCGAGGTGATACAGCCCCGACTTGAAAGGCTGGGGGTCACCCTTGTGGCCCCGCGTTCCCTCGGGAAAGATCACCAGCGAATCGCCGCGCTGCAGTGCCTCGGCGAGCGGTTCCAGCGGATCCTGGTCGTCGGTGCGCTGGCGGCTCACGTACACGGCGTTGAAGACCTCGCGCGTGATCCAGTGCTTGAGCGGCGAGGCGGTCCAGTAATCGCGAGCGGCGATGGGCCGCGTCACCGTACGAAGGTCGGCAGGCAGCGCGGCCCAGATCAGCACCCAGTCGATGTGACTCTGGTGGTTGGCGAAGTAGATGCGTTGCTCTGCCTTGGGCGGGCAGCCATACCAATGGCCCTGGGCGCCGGTGATGAGACGGGCGATGAACGACAGCAGGAGACCGGCCGCCTCGGCAAGCTTCATGGGGCGCGATGGTAGCGGGGCCCGCTCGCCGCACGCCCCGTTTCGCAAGCCGCCAGACGCGGCGAGCGACTCAATGCCGGAAATGCCGCACGCCGGTAAGCACCATCGCGATGCCGCGTTCGTCGGCCGCGGCGATCACTTCCTGGTCGCGCACGCTGCCGCCTGGCTGGATGACGCAGGTGGCGCCCGCCTCGCACACCACGTCCAGCCCGTCGCGGAACGGGAAGAACGCATCGCTGGCCACGGCCGAACCCTTGAGCGACAGGCCCGCGTTCTCGGCCTTGATGCTTGCGATGCGGGCAGAGTCGATCCGGCTCATCTGCCCTGCGCCCACGCCGAGCGTCATGCCACCGCCGCAGAACACGACGGCATTGCTTTTCACGTACTTGGCAACCTTCCAGGCAAACAGCAGGTCGGCGAGCTGCTCATCGGTGGGCTTTGTCCTGGTCACGACCTTCAACTCGGAGGCTTGCACCTCCCGGTTATCGGCGGTCTGGATCAGGAGGCCGGAACCCACGCGCTTGACGTCTTGTGCATTGCGGCCTTGTTGCCATGGTGTATCTCCGCCGGGCGGCAGAGCGATCTGGAGCACGCGGGTGTTGGCCTTGGACGCGAACACCGCCAGCGCCTGCGGCGTGAATGATGGCGCGAGAAGTACTTCGACGAACTGGCGGGACACATACTGAGCGGCCGCCTCGTCCACTTCGCGGTTGAAGGCGATGATGCCGCCGAAGGCCGACGTGGGATCGGTCTTGAATGCCTTGGCATAGGCCTCCGCAGGCCCGGAGCCGAGCGCCACGCCGCAGGGATTGGCGTGCTTGACGATCACGCACGCCGGCGTGTCGAAGCTCTTCACGCATTCCCACGCGGCATCCGCGTCGGCAATGTTGTTGTACGACAGCTCCTTGCCTTGCAGCTGGCGCGCCGTGACCAGCGAGCCGGGGGCGGGATGCTGGTCACGGTAGAACGCGGCACTCTGATGCGGGTTCTCGCCGTAGCGCAGGTCCTGCAACTTGACGAAGCGGCCGTTGCTCTGGGCCGGGTACTCGCTTCGCGTGCCGTCAGGCTGCAACGACGAGAGGTAATCGCTGATCGCCGCGTCGTAGTTGGAGATGCGGTTGAACGCAGCCAGCGAGAGCTTGAACTTCGTGTCGCGGCTCACCTCGCCCGAGCGCTTCAGCTGGGCCAATACCTCGGCGTACTGCGAGGCGTCGGTCAGCACCGCCACGTCCTTCCAGTTCTTGGCCGCCGAGCGCACCATGGCAGGCCCTCCGATATCGATGTTCTCGATGGCGTCTTCCAGGCTGCAGCCGGGCTTGGCGACCGTGGTCTCGAAGGGATAGAGATTGACCACCAGCAGATCAATGGTGGCGATGCCGTGCTTCTTGAGCGACGCCATGTGCGCCGGCAGGTCACGCCGCGCCAGCAGGCCGCCATGGATCATGGGGTGCAGGGTCTTGACGCGGCCATCGAGCATTTCGGGAAAGCCGGTGTGCACGGCCACCTCGGTCACCGGCAGGCCGGCATCCGCCAGCAGCTTCGCAGTGCCGCCGGTGGACAGCAGTTTGACACCAAGCGTGTGCAGTTCGCGGGCGAACTCGAGGACGCCGGTCTTGTCGGAAACGGAAAGAAGGGCTTGCATAAGTGTGAGGGTCAGGGTTTGAGCAGCTTGTGCTCCACCAGCTTGCGGCGCAGCGTGTTGCGGTTGATGCCCAGCCATTCGGCGGCACGGCTCTGGTTGCCGTCGGCATGCTTCATGACGACCTCGAGCAAGGGCTTCTCGACCACATTCATGATCATTTCGTACATCGACGCCGGCTCCACACCGCGAAGATCCCTGAAGTACGTCTCCAGGCTATCGCGGATGCACTCTTCGACGTGTTTTTTGCTCATGCTCGTTGTTCGATGAAATCGTCGTTGGCCGAGGCCGGCACAGGCAGCAGGCGGTACGAGTCGGCCAGTTCGTCGAACCATTCGGACACTGCGCGCACCTGCTCGTCGCAACGGTCCAGAAGGTTCATGCGGGCACGGAACGCCTCGCCGCCGGGCAGTCCGCGCACAGCCCAGCCGATGTGCTTGCGTGCCGTGCGCACGCCAGCGTGCTCGCCGTACAAACCATAGTGGTCTTCGAGGTGCTCGAGCATCCACCGCTTGGCCTGGTGCACCTCGGGGGCGGGCAGCTCGTGCCCCGTCGACAGGAAGTGGGCGATCTCACGAAAGATCCACGGACGGCCCTGCGCGGCACGGCCCACCATGACGGCGTCAGCCGCCGTACGCGCCAGCACGTCGCGCGCCTTGTGCGGCGAATCGATGTCGCCGTTGGCAACTACCGGAATCCGCAGCGCCGCCTTCACCGCGGCAACGGTGTCGTACTCGGCTTCGCCCTTGTAGCCTTGTTCGCGCGTGCGTCCATGCACCGTGACCATGGCCGCTCCTGCCGCTTCCGCGGCTCGCGCGACGCGAACGGCGTTGCGCTCAGCGGCACACCAGCCCGTACGCATCTTCAGCGTGACCGGCACACCGCGCAGAGCGCATGCCGCGACAACCGCCTCGATGATCGCCATTGCGAGCGGCTCGTCTTGCATGAGCGCCGAGCCCGCCCACTTGTTGCAGACCTTCTTGGCCGGGCAACCCATATTGATGTCGATGATCTGTGCGCCCCGGTCGATGTTGTAGGCCGCGGCCTCGGCCATCATGGCCGCATCGGTGCCGGCGATCTGCACGGCGATGGGCGCCACCTCGCCCTCGTGGTTGGCACGCCGGCTGGTTTTCAGGCTGCTCCACAATTCGCGCCGCGACGTCACCATTTCACTCACCGCATAGCCCGCGCCAAGCCGCTTGCACAACTGGCGAAAGGGCCGGTCCGTCACCCCGGCCATCGGCGCGACGAACAGGCTGTTCGGCAGCTCGATGTGGCCGATCTTCATGAGGCGCGAGGGGGTGTGCTGAAAAAGGAGGCAGGAGTATAGCGACCCTCCCCTCCTTCACTGCGGCATGGGCCGACGCCTTTGGATAATGCCGCCGATGCAGGCATGGATGGATACGTTGATGGCCTGGATGGCTCTGCCGCAACACGGCCTGGGCACCGTGTTCGTGATCGCACTGGTGTCAGCGACTTTGCTGCCCATGGGCTCGGAGCCTGCCGTGTTCGGCCTGATCGAGCTCTACCCCGAGCTGTTCTGGCCGGTCCTGCTCGTGGCCACTGCGGGCAACACCTTGGGCGGCGCCATTAGCTGGTGGATGGGCTACGCGGCGGAGCGCGCCTGCGAGCGCGTCACGCACAACCCCGGCGTGGCGCATCCGCGCGCTCTGCGCTGGCTGGAGCGTTTCGGGCCCAAGGCCTGTGTGCTGTCATGGCTGCCGATCGTGGGCGACCCGCTGTGCGCGGTGGCGGGGTGGCTGAAGCTTTCATTCTGGCCATGCGTGCTGTACATGGCCCTCGGGAAGTTCGCTCGCTACCTGACCACGACGGCCGCTTTGCTGTGGGCTTTCCCCGGCCCATTTGGGGGCTGAGGCGAGCGCGCGGCCGGCACGCCGGCCCTCGGCCCTGGGCGGGCTGACCAGCGTGCGCGACGGGTCGTCGAGCACCTCGCGCAGACGTGCACGCCGTGGCGCGCCAGCCGCGGCACGAGCTCCGCATGTCGCTCGCGGAGCATGCGGCGCGTTTGTTGGTGGGCGTGCTCGGCGAGCAGGCGCCGCTGCGCATAGCTGAAGGTGTTGGCGAGGAACATCCGCGCGTCGCGCTGGTCGGGCTCGAACAGCACGATGGTGGTGCTCGGATGGCTTTGCGCGTAGCTCTTCATGCCGAGTTGCAGCCGCGAATGGATCATGGTGCGGAAGGTCTGCGACAGCACCACCGGCAGCCCCCCGTCGACCAGCCGGGGGATGCGGCCACCCGCGGCCAGCACGCGATGGCGCCCGGAAGCAGATGCGTCGAAAGGCACGAGCGGGTTGAGGCAGAACAGCAGGTCCACGTCTTCCTCCAGCAGCACCGAGGCGTGCAGCGTCCTCTTCAGCGCCCCGTCCACATAGTGACGCC
>CBFHAS010000011.1:0-53539 GCA_965653625.1 uncultured Burkholderiaceae bacterium
GCTGGGCCGGCGGCATATGCTTGGTGTCGGCGATATTTCGGTCGATCTGCGCGCGCCGCTCGGCGGGGCTGCCGCCTAGCGGCTGCACGCCGAGCCCGGCGCAGGACAGGTCGATGGAATCGCCGGGCGCACGTCGGATGGCCTCGATCAGCGAGTCATTCCACATAAGCCCGCCGCCGTCAAGATAGGCCGTCGAGATGAAGAAGGTGGCGGGCAGGCCCAGCCGCTTGAGAATGGGCAGCGCCACCTCCTCGTTGTCGGCGTAGCCGTCGTCGAAGGTGATGACCAGCGGCCGCGCGGGGAGGCTCCTGGCTGCCAGCCGGTCGGTGGCCTCCTGCAGCGGCAGCACGTTGAACCACTGCCGAACCCAGCCCATGGTCTGCTCAAATCGATCGGCGTCAGGCAGGTCGTCGAACAGCGCATCGGGCGCGGGGACGACGCGATGGAAGATCAGGATGGACAGGCGCGCGCCAGCGCCGGCCGGCGACAGCGTGCTCATCAGCGTGCGCAGCGCCGAGAACGACGCGGGCGAGGGCGTGGCGGCGAGGGCGGTCATCGGCGCTCGGGTCACTGCTTGCTCGTGCGCCGGAAGACGCCGAGCAGGCAGATTTCCGGATAGCGGATCGACATACGGCGCAAGGCGCGCTGCAGCAACAGCTCGGCGGTGTTAAGCCAGCGGAAGCCCGCTAGCGTGCGACAGTCGTCGAGCTCGGCGAACAGCACCTCCTCCAGCCCCACGCGCGAGGCGTGGTGGCGCATGTCGCGGCGGGTGTTGAGCTTGTACGCTGTCGGAAAGGTGTCGCGCGCCTCCGAGTCCCAAATCAGGCGCTTGAGCGGGTTGTGCAGCTTGAACGGCACCGCCGACGCGACGAGCGACATGGGCGCCCACTTGTACGGCGTGTAAATGACCGCATGGCCGCCGGGACGCAGCAGGCTGGCCACGCGGCCCAGCGCCTGCTCGGGCTGGGTGATGTGCTCTGCCACCATGCGCAGCGTCACCACGTCGAACTGGCGTGTCGTGTCGCAGTCCTCCACCAGCCCCTGGAAGTAGCCGTGGACGAACTGGTTCTCGCGCACGTTGTCGTCGGGGTCGATGCCGTAGACATACTCGCAGCGCTGCGCGAGCTTGCGCGCCAGCGCGGGATTGGACGGAAAGATGTCGCGGCCGCAGCCGATGTCGGCCCAACTCGCACCCGGCTGCACCAGCTGCGCAACCACGGACTCGTAGTAGTCGTCGGGCGAGAAATAGCCGTACTTGAGGCGCAGCTTGGGGCTCCAGCCGGGCTCGCCCATCTGGTAGTACTTTTCCTGATAGAACTGGACCAGCTCTTCTTGAGCCGGCAAGCGGATCGCATGGCTGGTGGGGATCGTCGTCATCCTGTGCTCCTCATCCGAAGAATATTTGGGGCGGCGTGGTCGGCGTGGCCCACCTGCGGGGCCGCCTCCTTGAGTTGAATCACGGAAACCAGCATGGCCAGCAGCCAGAACTGCACTTCCGCCATCTGGTAGTCGGTGGCGATTCCGGCGACAAGCCAGACGGCGAGTCCGCCGCACAACGAAGCGGCGAAGGTCGTCAGATCGGGATCGGCCTGCTGAGCGCTCCAGCGGCTGACCCGCCACGCGGTGAGCAGGATCCAGCCAACCAGCGCCAGGAACAGCGCCGCGCCGGGCACGCCCTGCTCGACCAGCGCGGACATGAACGTGTTGTGCGACGAGCGGGCGGCGTCTTCCTCGTCGCCCGTGAGCCACTGGCGGTCGAGATATTGCGGGCTGAGCGACGCCGTGCAGCGATAGCCGCAGCCGAGCGGGTGATCGAGGAACATCTGGATCTGCGCCTTCTTTAACTCGTAGCGCGAGCGTGCGCTGTCGTCCATCTCCTCGCTTTCTGTGACGGCGTTGCCGATGCTGAACATGCGGTCGATGAACGCCTGGTCGACGATCTTGATCGCGGCCGGAATGGCCAGCAGCACTAGGATCCAGAACAGGCGTCGGTGGTGCTTCGCCTTGAGGAACGTGAACACAACGCCGCCCGAGACCAGTCCCAGCAGCGAGCCGCGGCTGTTGGCGAGCACCAGCCCGTTGAGGATGAACGCGACGCAGGCGAAGGCGGCCCAGCGGCGCCACCCCTTCTGCGTGAGGATCAGCCCGGCGCAGGCAAGGACGCCGGTCGCCAGGTACATGCCGAGCGTGTTGGCATCGTCCATGCCCGGGCCGCCCACGCCGTCGAGGCGGTCGCCGATGCGCTCGGCGAAGTGCGCGAACACGCCCAGCAGTCCGCAGCCCATCGCGTGCGCGAGCAGCAGGTTGCGCACGTGCTCCTTGGTGTCCATGAGCCGGTAGACGAACCAGAACGCCAGCAGGTACTTGATGTACTGGATGGCCCCGATGGAATGAGTGTCCCAGTCGACCGCCCACAGGCTCTCCAGCCACATGTAGCCGGCGAAGCTGGCGAAAATCGCGGCCGGCACGTTGGCGGACCAGGCGGGCTTCACGCCAAGCTTGTCGCGGTGGACGACGATGGCGATGGTCGTGATCGCCGCCGACAGCAGCGACCAGCGCAGGTCGGGCAGCATGTAGCCCCACCAACGCGACGGCGGATGCACGAAGGTGCTGGCGAGATAGAAGTAAATGCCGTAGATCGGCTCGCGGGCCAGTGCCAGAATCACGCAGGCAAGAGCGCCGAAGAAGAACGCGGCGGCCGAGATCATTCGGCCCCCCTCTTCGGCCACAAATTCACCCTATTCACAGCGGAGGCAGCGAGGTGTTGCGAATCAAGGCGGCCAGCCTGCTGCTGGCATCGTGTGTAGTCGCGGCGCTGCCGGCGCATGCCGATGACGTGTCGTGCGGCCGGCTGGAGCAAAGCTTCGGTCCCTACGACTACCGGCGCATCGGCGAGCCTTCGATCAAGGAAGCGCTTCGCCTGATCGAGGACGCGCACTTCACGCCGAAGGTTGAGCGACTGATCGCCGGCCAGTCGGGGCAGACCACCATCGGCGCGGACATCGACTGGACGCTGCATGCGTTTCCCAACCACCATCGCGCGCTGTGGTCGATGGCGCGCCTGACGCTGCGCGAGAAGCGCGACCTGGTGCGCGGTGCGAAGTGGACGATCGAATGCTACTTCGAGCGCGCCACGCGATTCCAGCCCGACGATCCGGTGCCCTATTCGCTGTTCGGCCTGTACCTCGCCAAGGCGGGCAAGCGCGATGCGGCGGCTACGGAGTTCGAGAAGGCCGCCGAACGGGCAGCCGGCGACGCCAACGTCCACTACAACCTGGGACTGGGCTACCTCGACCTGAACCACTTCGACAAGGCGCGCGAGCACGCCCGCCTCGCCTACGACGCGGGTTTCCCGCTGCCCGGACTGCGCGAGCGCTTGCGCGCCGCGGGGGCGTGGACCGACTGAGCTGCACAGGCCAGGCATGGGGGGGCTACACCAGCACTTCCACCGGCAGCGGATGACTCAGGAAGCGAATCGGGCTGGCCGTGAGGCCATAGGCGCCCGACTGGAACACCACCACCAGGTCGCCTGGCTGCGCCTGGGCCAGTTCCATGCGGTCGCCGAGCAGGTCGAGCGGCGTGCACAAGGGGCCGACCACTGAGGCTGTCTCGCGCGGACCGCCATGCACGCGCGTGCCGATGGCCACCGGATAATTCTTGCGGATAACCTGGCCGAAGTTTCCCGATGCAGCGAGCTGATGGTGCAATCCGCCGTCGGTGACGAGGAACACCTCGCCGCGCGACAGCTTGCGGTCGACCACGCGGCAGACGTACACGCCGGCTTCGCCGACCAGGTAGCGCCCGAGTTCGATGACCAGATCCACGCCGGGCAGCTCGTCGCGGGCGCGCGCCGCGATCTGCGCGAGGTTGTCGGCGATGGACACCAGGTCGAGCGGCTGCTCGCCTGGGAAGTACGGGATGCCGAAGCCGCCGCCGAGGTTGAGTACCGTCGCCGGCCGGTCGGCATGCGCCGACAGCCGCACGGCGAGGTCGAAGGCCTTGAGCTGCGCTTCGCAGATGGCGGCCGGGCGCAGGTTCTGCGAGCCGGAGAAGATGTGGAAGCCCTCGAACTGCAGGCCGCGCCGACCGATCTCGGCGAGCGCTTGCGGGACCTGCTCGGCGTCGATGCCGAACTGCTTCGGGCCGCCGCCCATCTTCATGCCCGAGGACTTCAGCTCGAAGTCAGGATTCACGCGGACGGCGACGCGCGCCGGCAGCCCCAGCCGTTGCGAGATGGCCTCGAGCAGGCCGAGCTCGCGGAACGACTCCACGTTGACCAGGATGCCGCTGGCGACGGCCTGCTCTAGCTCGGCGGCCGACTTCGCCGGTCCGGCGAAGCTGACGTCGTGGGGGTCCGCGCCGGCGTCGAGAGCCACCCGCAGCTCTCGGCCGGACGCGACATCCAGACCGTCGACCAGCGGCGCCATGAAGGCGACCAGCGCCGGCATCGGGTTGGCCTTCATCGCGTAGTGCAGGCTGATGTCGCTTGGCAGCGCGGCGCGCAGCTCGTCGACGCGGGCCTTGAGCAGGGCACGGTCGTAGGCGAAGAACGGCGTCTGGCCGACGCGCGCGGCGAGGCGCCTGATGGGCTCGCCGCCGACCACGAGTTCGTCGGCAACCAGCGGGAAGCGCAGGGGGGCGTGTTGCGGCAGGCTCATCTATGCCCTTCGAACAGGGTCTGGAACTCGGTGGACAGCAGCTTGCGGTCGATCTTGCCGTTCGGATTGCGCGGCAGCGGGCCCGGGCGGACGTCGACGCGTGCCGGCATCATGTAGATCGGCAGGCGGTCGCGGCAGGCGGCGAGCACCTCGTCGCCGGAGAGAGCGGCGCCGTTGCGCGGCGTGACCACCAGCACGACGGCGTGGCCCAGGCGCGGATGCGGCACGCCTAGCGCCGCGCATTCGCCGACCAGCTGGGTGGCATAGGCCACTTCCTCGATCTCGGTTGGGCTGACGCGGTAGCCTGAGGTCTTGATCATCTCGTCGCGCCGCCCGATGAAGTACAGGTAGCCCTCGGCGTCCATGCGCACCGTGTCGCCAGAGAAGACGGCGACTTCCGGCAGCACCAGTCCCGTTTCGCGGCCCGGCAGCGGCTTGTAGCGCTCGGCGGTCTTCTCCGGATCGTTCCAGTAGCCCATGCCCACCAGCGCGCCGCGCTGGACCAGTTCGCCCGGCTCGTCGGGACCGCAGCGCATGCCGTCCTCGCGGAGCACGAGGATCTCGGCGTTCGGGATCGCCTTGCCGATGGAGTCGGGCCGACGCTCCACCTGGTCAGGCGGCAGATAGGTGGCACGGAAGGCCTCGGTCAGGCCGTACATCAGGTACGGCTTAGCGCGCGGCATGGCTGCCTGCAGCGCCTTCAGCGTCTCGTGCGGCATGCGGCCGCCGGTGTTCGCCCAGTAGCGCAGGTGATCGTTCACGCTGTCGGGCCACTGCAGCTGCGTGAGCTGGATCCACAGCGGCGGCACCGCCGTGAGGCCGGTGACGCGCTCCTTGGCGATGGCGTTCAGTACGTCCTTGGGCAGCAGGTAGTTCAGCAGCACGACCCGCGCGCCGGCATGGAAGCCGGTGGTGAGCTGGCTGAAGCCGGCGTCGAACGACAGCGGCAGCGCGGCCAGCAGCACGTCGTCGGCGTGGTTCTCCAGGTAGCTCGCGACGCTCTTGGCGCCGATGACCATGTTGCGGTGCGACAGCACCACGCCCTTGGGCTTGCCGGTGCTGCCCGAGGTGTAGAAGATCGACAGCACGTCGGTGTCGATGACGCGATGGCCGGCCGCCGGCGGCGCATCGAGCAGTTGCGACCATGTGTGCAGCGCCGTGCCCCGGGGCGCGGCGGCGCCCGGTTCGGCCGCGGTCAACACGACGTGCCGCAGCGCTTCGCAGCCGCTCAGTGCCGGCTGCAGCAGGGCCAGGCGCTCCGGCGAGGTCACCAGCACCGCGACGCCGCAGTCGCGCAGGATGTAGGCCACCTGCTCGGGCTTGAGCAGCGGATTGACTGGCACGAACACGCCGCCGGCGGCCGCGCTGCCGAAGGCCGTCACGACCATCTCCGGCCGCTTCTCGAGGTAGACCGCCACCCGTTCGCCGCGCTGCAGGCCGCAGCCGACCAGGCCGCTCGCCAGGCGCGTCACCTGGTTGGCGAGCTCGGCGTAGCCGAGGTGGGTGTCGCCGTGTGTCAGCGCCAAGGCATCCGGGCTGCGCTGCGCGGCGAGCAGCACGAGTTCGTGCAAGAGATGGGCTTCCTTCATCGTGGTTTCGGGCTAATGGGGGCCGGTGACGAGGCGCGGCCGGGAGGCCGGGCCAGGCGGGATGGGAGCGGGCGCGATGCCGTCGCGTTCGAGCGCACGCCGAAACACTTCGGCCTGGCCGAGCGACACGGCGTGCCAGTCGAAGCGCGCGGCGTGCTCGCGCACGGCGTGGCGGGCGGGTGGTGCGGCGAGGAGTTCGCCGACGGCCGCGGCGAAGGCGCGAGGATCGCGGCCGGGCAGGAGGCGGCCGGCCTCGGGCGTGGTCAGCATCTCGCCGGCCGCGCCGACGTCGACCGCGACCACCGGCGTGCCGCAGGCCAGCGACTCGAGCACTACGTTGGGCCAGCCCTCGCGGGTGGAAGTGAGGAGCAGCACGTCGGCTGCGGAATACACATCGCGCAGCCGCGCCTGCGGCATGGAGGGCAGGAAGGCGACGCGCCCGGCTATGCCGAGCCGCTGCGCCGCTTCGCCGAGCTCGCGCCGCAGCGGTCCGTCGCCGACGATCACGAGCTGCAATCCGGGCAAATCGCGCAGCGCTTCGATCGCCAGCGCGAAGCCCTTCTCCGGCACCAGGTTGCCGACGCAGGCCGCGATGCGGCCGGCAGGCAGGCCGAGCCGTGCGCGCGCCGCAGCCGGCTCCTCGGGCGCGAAGCGATCGAGGTCGACGCCGTTGCGCAGCACGACCAGCTTGGCCGCATCGACGCCGATGTCGACCAGCGCTTCCTTGAGGCGGGTGGATACGGCGATGACCGCCGCCGCGCGCTGAGCCGCCCACCGGATGCGCTCGGCCGGTCCCGGCGTGTGGCCGAGCACGTTGACGTCGGTGCCGCGTGCCGTAATGACAAAGGGCAGGTTCAGGCGCTGCGCCAGCAGCGCCGCCGCGACGCCGTCGGGGTACAGGTAGTGCGCGTCGATGAGGTCGGGCTGCCAGCCGACGCGCTGCAGCTCGGCGATGTCCGCCGTGGCGGCGCGCGCCATGCTGTCGGGCTGGAAGGCGACGCCCAGCCGCGGCAGCATGAGGTAGCGCGGATGCGTCACGCTCAGGCCGTTGTCGCGCACGGTGCGCCGCGGCGTCGCGGCGAAGCGCGCGTAGGACCCGAACATCGGGTGGCGGAGCGGGAACCACGGCACCGGCGCGACTACCCGTGCGTCAACCGCGCAATCGCGCACCAGGTGAGCCAGCCGCGTCTCGACGAAGATACCGTGGCGCGGCCGGGCGACGCTGGGGAATAGCGAGGTGAAGGTCAACACGCGCACGGGACGGTCGCCGCTTGCCGCGGCGACCGGGTTGTGTGCCTGGCGCGCCTGCATCGGCCGCTTACCTCCAGGCCAGGCCGACGTACTCGGCTTGCAGTCCGTGCGGCTGGCCGATGTTGGCCAGGTCGACCAGCACCTGGTCGGCGCGCGCCAGGTGGCGCAGCGCTTCGAGAGTGCGCTTGTCGCTGGAGCCGACCAGCAGCACCTCGGATTCGGCCACCACGGCTTCGAGGTCGCTGCGCACCAGGTTGCCGATGTGGGGCAGGTGCTGCTCGATGAAGCGGCGGTTCGCGCCGAGCAGGCTGGAAAGATGCACCTCCGGGTCGTACACGAGCAGCGACAGGCCCTTGCCGATCAGGTGCTCGGCCACCGCCACCAGCGGGCTTTCGCGCAGGTCGTCGGTGCCGGTCTTGAAGGCCAGGCCGATCATGCCGACGCGGCGCCGGCCGGTCTCGAGCACCTTGGCGATCGCGTGCTCGATGTGCGCGCGGTTGGAGGCCAGGATGGCGCCGTGCATCGGCAGCTCGACGTCGTGCTGCTTGGCCAGGTACATGGTTGCGCGCAGGTCCTTGGGCAGGCACGAGCCGCCGAAGGCGAAGCCGGGCTTCAGGTAGGCGCGCGAGATGTTCAGCTGCGTGTCGCGGCACACCAGGTCCATTACCTCGAACGGGTCGACGGCCAGCGCCTCGCACAGCCGTGCAGTCTCGTTGGCGAAAGTGATCTTCAGGGCGTGGAAGTTGTTGCAGCAGTACTTGACGGTCTCGGCCGCGCGCACCGACGTGGTACGGAAGTCGCACGGCAGGTGGCCGAACAGCTGCCGCAGCCGAGCCACGGGCTCCTCGGCGTTGGCGCCAACGATGGTGAACGGCGGGTGGTCGTAGTCGCGGATCGACGAGCCTTCGCGCAGGAATTCGGGCTGGAAGCAGACGTGGAAGTCCTGGCCCTCGCGCTTGCCGGAGGCCTTCTCGAGGATAGGCCGCAGCACGTCCTCGACGGTGCCCGGCACGAGCGTGGAACGGAAGACGAAGGTGTGCGGCCGATGGATGTCACGCAACGCCTGGCCGAGCTGCTCGGCCAGGCGTTGCACGGCCGACTGATCCTGGCTGCCGTTGGCCGCGGACGGCGTGCCGACACAGATCAGCGAAAGCTCGGTATCGCGCAACGCCTGCTGCGCGTCAGCGGTGACGCTCACCAGGCCGCCGGCGACGACCTTGGCCATCAGTTCGACCATGCCTTCCTCGACGACCGGCGTCTTGCCTTCGCCGATGAGCTTCAGCTTGGCCGCATCGACATCCATTCCTACTACGTGATGACCGTCGCGCGCGAGGCAGGCAAGCGAGACCGCGCCGACGTAGCCGAGACCGAAGATGCTGATGTTCATGACGATTGAGGATGGAGCTGGGAAGGGGTGGCGAAGGAGCTGACGCAGCGGTCGATGATGGCGTCCAGGCGCTTCATCGAGTTGGGCCAGGCGTGATTGGACAGGACGCGGGCGCGTCCCGCCTGCGCGAGCCGCGCCCGCTCGGCGGGATTGTCGAGCACGCGCAGGATCGCCTCACAGGTTTCGGTCGGCGTGTCGGCGGTGACGAGGTGCTGGCCGGGAATGGCGTCGACGCCGCCGGCGGCGATGCTGCTGCAGACGACCGGAATGCCCATCGCCATCGCCTCAAGGATCTTGTTCTGCGTGCCGCGCGCGATACGCAGCGGCGCCACCGTGAGGGCCGCCCGCGTGACGTAGGGCCGCACGTCGGGCACCGAGCCGGTCACCGTGACGCCGGGGATGTCGCCGAGCTGACGCACCGCCGGCGACGGGTCGGCGCCCACGATCCGCAGCTTGATCGATGGACGCCGCGCCTTCAGCAGCGGCAGCACGTCGGCGCAGAAGGCGAACATTGCCTGCTGGTTTGGGAAGTAGTCCATGCGTCCGATGAAGACGATGGTGTCGGGGTCGTGCTCGACGTGCTCGACCGGCGCGAAGAAGCTGTTGTCCACGCCGTTGGGGAACCAGTCGCTGGGCGTGTCGATGCCAAAGTCCAGCAGTGTCTGGTGCTCGTGCCGCGTGATGGCGGTGCAGTAGTCGAAGCGGCGCGCCAGGCGCTTCTCCAGGGCGAGCATGCGCTTGCCTTCCCACCAGTAGCCCATCGACAGCGGGAAAGGCCGGTGCTGGGCGTACTCGAGCCACTTTTGCGAGTCCATGTCGCCGAAGTCGAGGATCTTCGGGATGCCGGTCACGTGCTGCACGTAGTGCGCGACCGAGGAGCAGTGCACGAAGATGAGGTCGAACTTCTGCTCGGCGAGCAGGCGCCGGATCGTGCGGTCCAGCTTGACGCTATGGAAGAACGAGGCCGAGGCGGTGAGCGGCGTCGGCAGCGTCGCGATCATGCGCAGCGTCTGGAAGCGGTCGTCGACCTGGCCGATGTGGAACTCGGCGCAGTGCGGCGCAATGCCCTGCGCGTCGCGCGTCTGCTGGGCCGAGCGCGTCAGCGAGCACACCACGACCTCGTGCGACTGCGACAGGTGCCGGACCATGTTGAACGGCCGGATCGTGCCGCCGCGCTTGGGCGGGTACGGGAAGCGATGGCAGACGTAGAGGATCCTCATGCCACCGCCTCCTCCAGCTCGTCGGCCACGTCGCCCGACGAGCGACCGTCGAGGTAGACCCGGCACCAGATTTCCATGTTGAGCAGCGCGAGTAGCTTGTCGGTGCCGTCGACACGGTTGGCGCGGTGATCCTCGATCAGCCGCGCGACCGGCTCGGGATTCAGCAGCCCGCGCGCCTCCAGGCTTTCGCGCGACAGGGCGCTGGCCAGAATCTCGGACAGCGGGCCCTTCAGCCATGCGCCCATCGGCGCGCCGAAGCCGCGCTTGGGCCGGTACAGGATCTGCGGCGGCAGCACGTCGGCCAGCGCCTTCTTCATCAGCGACTTCAGTTCTCCTCCCGCGACCTTATGGCTTGCCGGTATCTGCGCTGCCAGCTCGACCAGCTCGTGGTCCAGCAGCGGCACGCGGCACTCCAACGAGGCTGCCATCGTCATCTTGTCGGTCAGCATCAGCAGATCGTCGGGCAGCTGCGTGCGTGCATCGACGGCGAACATGCGCGCCAGCGCGTCGTCGCCGCCCGACACCTCGAAGGCCGCCGCGATCGCGTCTAGCCGGTCGTCCGGCGGGTGCCGCATCAGCCCGACCGCGTTCTCGGGCGCGAAGGCGCCGACATAGGCGCGGTAGCGTTCGGTGAACGGCGAGGCCGCGGCGCCAAGGAAGTTCTTCGCCAGGCGCGAGTAGTTGAGCCACTTCGAATGCCGGTCGCTCGGCAGCATGTCGGCCAGCCACGCCGCGCCCTTCCTGGCCGGGCGCGGCAGCCAGTTCACGTAGCGCATGTAGTGCTCGCCCAGGTAGCGCCGGTAGCCGCCGAACAGCTCGTCGCCGCCGACGCCCGAGAGAATCACCTTCACGTCCTTGCGGGCGAACTCCGACACCAGGTAGGTGGTGATGAAGGCGCTGTCGGCGATCGGCTCGTCCATGTGCCACAGCAGCTTGGGCATCAGGCGCACGACGTCGGGTCGCACCAGGATCTCGTGGTGGTCGGTGCCGAACATGCGCGCCACTTCGCGCGCCGGATCGAGCTCGTTGTAGAAGCGCTCGGCGGCGCCGCCGTCGAAGCCGATCGAATAGGTCTTGACCGGCCCCTGGCTGTGGCGCGACATGAAAGCCAGCACCGCGCTGGAGTCGATGCCGCCGGAGAGGAAGGCGCCGATCGGCACGTCGCTGACCATCTGCATTTCGACCGACGCCTGCAGGCGCTCGCGCACCCGCTGCGCCCACTCGGCGGCATTGGGCACCGGGTCGACCGCTGTCGGCGGCTCCCAGTAGGCGTCGATCGAAACGCCCGCGGCGGAGATCTTTAGCACGGAGGCGATCGGCAGCTTCTGGATGCCGCGGAAGATCGACAGTGGCGCCGGCACGTAGCCGAGCTCGAGGTAGGCGGCCAGCGCGCGCTGGTCGACCTCGCGCGGCACCTTCGGCAGCGCGAGCAGCGCCTTCGCCTCGGAGGCGAAGGCGACACGCTTGCCGTCGTTGAACCAGTAGATCGGCTTGATGCCAAGGCGATCGCGCCCGACCAGCAGCGTGCGCTTACGCCGGTCCCACAGCGCGAACCCGAACATGCCGTTCAGCCGCTCGACGAAGCGCTCGCCCCACTGGGCGTAGCCGTGAAGCACGACCTCGCTGTCCGACGCAGTTTTGAAGTGATGGCCATGCGCCTGCAGCTCGCGGCGCAGCTCGCGGTAGTTGTAGATCTCGCCGTTGCAGACCACCACCAGCGAGGCGTCGTCATTGGCGATCGGCTGATGCCCGCCGGACAGGTCGATGATGGACAGCCGCCGCATGCCGATGGCGCAAGGCCCGTCGACATGCGCGCCGCTGTCGTCCGGGCCGCGGTGCGTGGTCGCGTCGCCCATCTTCGCCAGCCACTCCGCATTCGGCCGTGCGCCGTCGAGGTGGAAGAACCCGTGTATTCCGCACATCGAATGAATGCTCCTCAGCCTCGGGGCAGCGGCGCGTCGATCGCCGCCGGGGGGCACGCGCCGAGCACGCGCGCATAGACGTCGCCGTAGCGCGCGACGCTGCGTGCCCAGGTGCGTTCGGTCTCGACGAAGCGGCGCGCCCGCTGCCGCATCGCGTCCCACTGCGAGCGCGTGTCGAGGAGCCCGGCGATGGCGCGCGCCAATGCGGCGGCGTCGCCGGCCGGGAACAGGGTGCCGGTGTCGCCGTGGCGGATCAGCTCGCGGTGGCCGCCGACGTCGGAGGCGACGAACATGCGTCCCTGCGCCATCGCCTCGAGCGGCTTCAGCGGCGTGACCATCTCGGTGAGGCGGATCGAGCTGCGCGGATAGGCGAGCACGTCGATCAGCTCGTAGTAGAGCTGCACCTCGGCATGCGGCACGCGCCCGGTGAAGACCACGCGCGAGGCGATGCCCAGGCGCTCGGCCTGCGCCCGCAAGGCGCTTTCCTGCGGGCCGCCGCCCACCAGCAGCACGCGCAGGTCGGACCGTCCGGGCGCGAGCTGCGCGGCGGCTTCGAGCAGCAGATCGAGGCCCTCGTAGCCGTAGAAGGAGCCGGCGAAGCCAATCACGCGGGCGCCCTCGAGGCCCAGCCGGCCGCGCAGGGCCGGGTTGGCCGCTGCGCCGTAGGTGAACGTGGAGACATCAACCGCGTTCGGAATCACCGTGATGCGATCGGCTTCGATGCCGCGCGAGCGGATGTCCTCGCGCAGGCCTTCGCAGATGGTTGTGACGGCGTTGACGCGCTTGAGGGCGAAGGTCTCGAGGCCGCGCGACAGGCGGTAGCGCAGGCTGCCCTCGCGGGTGCTGCCGTGATCGACCGCCGCGTCCTCCCACGAGGCGCGCATCTCGTACACCACCGGGATGCCGCGGCGGCGGCCGACGCGCAGCGCGGGCAGCGCATTGAGCACCGGCGAATGGGCATGCAGCACGTCGGGGCGCAGCCGCTCGACCAGCGCATCCAGGCGCGCCGCGGTGGCGCGCATCTCGTCCAGGTAGGGGCCGGCGGCGGGCAGCCGCGACAGCGCGGAAGGTCGGAAGGGGGTGCGCAGGAAGGCCCAGCCGTCGGCCGTTTCCTGCTCGGCCGACGACGTGCCCTGGCGCGGCGTGGTCAGGTGGTGGGTGTCCCAGCCGAGGGCGCGCTGCTCGCGCAGGATGGAGGCCGTGCGGAAGCTGTAGCCGCTGTGCAGTGGCAGCGAGTGATCGAGGATGTGCAGGATGCGCATATCGCTCAGGCCAGCGCGGCAAAGCGCTCGGAAGCGGCCGGCGTGCGCGGCGGCTGCGGCGACGCGCCGTTCTCGCCGACGCGCAGGAAGGCTTCGAACATCAGCAGCGTCCACAGCGGCGCGCTGTAGTCGCGCCGTCCGGCCGTGTGCGCCTCGACCAGGTGCTCGAGGTAGGGGCGGTTGAAGAAGCCGGTGCGGCCGAGCTCGCCCTCGAGCAGTGCGCGGCGCACGCGCTCGCGCAGCGGTCCGCGGAACCAGCGCGCCAGCGGCACGGCGAAGCCCATCTTCGGCCGGTAGAGGATGTTCTCGGGCAGATGCGGTTCCATCGACTTCTTCAGCAGCCACTTGCCCTCGCCCTCGCGCAGCTTGAGGTTCGACGGCAGGCTGGCCACCCACTCGACCAGCGAGTGATCCATGAGCGGCTCGCGCACCTCCAGCGCATGCGCCATGCTGGCGCGGTCGACCTTGGTGTTGATGTCGCCGATGAGATAGGTTTGCAGGTCCAGGTATTGGACGAGCGACAGCGCATCGTCGGTGTCGGCGCGCGCCGCGTGCCGCTCGAACACCTCGGCGGCGCGATAGCCGGCCAGCCGCGTTTTAAATTCGGGCGAGAACAGCAGCCCGCGCATGTCGTCTCGGAAGATCGACACGCTGTGGAAGTAGGCCGAGACGGAGTCGCGCGCCAGGGCCTGGAAGGTCGACTTGGCGCGCAGGAAGCGCGGCGCGCGGTCGGCCTTCGGGTACAGGCGCCCCAGCATGCCGAACAGCGGCTGGCGCAGGCCCAGCGGGAGCGCCGAGCGCATGCGCTCTTCGCCCATGTGCAGGCGATAGCGGCGATAACCGCCGAAGCTTTCGTCGCCGCCATCGCCGGACAGCGCGACCGTCACGTGGCGGCGCGCGAGCTGGCAGACGCGGTAGGTGGGGATGGCAGAGCTGTCGGCATAAGGCTCGTCGTACAGCGCGGCCAGCGTGTCGATGAGGTCAAAGTCGTCGGTCTCGACGCGATCGACGAAGTGCAGCGTGCGGTACCGGTCGGCGACCTGCTGCGCGTAGCGCGCCTCGTCGAAGGCCGGGTCGTCGAACGAGATCGAACAGGTGTTGACCGGCTCGCCCGACTGCGCCGCCATCATCGCCACTACCGCGCTCGAGTCGACGCCCCCGGACAGGAAGGCGCCCAGGGGCACCTCGGAGATCATGCGCAGGCGCACGCTGTCCTTCAGCCGCGCGATCAGTTCGGCCTGGGCGTCCTGTGCCGAGATGCGGTTGCTGCCGGTGAAGCGCACGTCCCAGTAGCGGCGCGGCGCGGGCGCCGGCTGGCCGCGCCGCAGCAGCAGCGTATGCCCGGGCGGCAGCTTGTGGGCGGACGTGAATATGGTGCGCGGCTCGGGCACGTAGCCGAGGGCAAAGTAGTCCTCGACCGAGCGCGGATCGATCTCGCGCCGCAGCTCGCCGTGCGCCAGCAGTGCCTTCAGCTCGGAGCCAAACAGCCACAGGCCGTCGGGCAGTTGGGCGTAGAACAGCGGCTTCACGCCGAGACGGTCGCGTGCCAGGAACAGCGCCTGCTGCCGCTCGTCCCAGATCGCAAAGGCGAACATGCCGCGCAGGCGGTCGACGCAGGCCTCGCCCCACGCTTCCCAGGCGTGCACGATGACCTCGGTGTCGCTGCGCGTGCGGAACACGTGGCCCAGCGCGCTGAGCTCCGGGATCAGCTCCTGGTAGTTGTAGATCTCGCCGTTGAAGACGATGACCACCGAGTGGTCCTCGTTGAACAGCGGCTGCTGCCCGGTCTTCAGGTCAATGATCGACAGCCGCTTGTGGCCCAGGGCGACGCCGGGAGCGAGATGGGTGCCGGTCTCGTCCGGGCCCCGGTGGTGCTGCGACTCGTTCATGCTCGCGAGCACCGCGCCGTCGATGTGACGCTGGCCGCGCGAGTCCCAGATTCCGACGATGCCGCACATGGGATGGCTTCCTAGGTGAAGTGATGGCGCAGGGCGCCGCGGGCGGCGGCCTGCGTGAGCAGCCGGTCATAGAGGTCGGCGTACGCGCCGACCATGCTGTCGAGGCTGAAGCGCCGCTCCACTTCGGCGCGCGCACGGCGGCCGAGCAGGCGTGCCTGCTCGGGATCGCGGAAGTCGTCGACCAGCGCACGCGCCAGGGTGTCGACGTCGCGCGCCGGCACCAGGCGGCCGGTGACGCCGTCCTCGAGCAGCTCGACGTTGCCGCCGACGCTGGTGGCGACGACCGGCAGCCCGGTGGCCATCGCCTCAAGGATGGTGTTGGAGATGCCTTCGGCCAGCGAGGGCAGCACGAAGGCGTCAAGGCCGCGCATCAGGTCGGGCACGTCGGTGCGGTCGCCGGCCAGCCAGGCGAGCCCGCCGGCCCCGCCGTCTGCCAGCACCTGCTCGATCTGCGGGCGCAGCGGGCCATCGCCAGCGATCACCAGCCGCATGCGCTTGCGCGCCTGCGGTGCCAGCTCCAGCGCGCGCACGAACGCGCGCGCCAGCAGCACCTGGTCCTTGACCGGGCTCAGACGGCCCACGGTGCCGACCAGCCAGCCTTCGGATGCGTCGAACGGCGAGCCCGCGATGGCACCGCGCGACCCGTCGACCGGACGGAAGCGCTGGCTGTCGACGCCATTGCAGATGTGCGCCACGCGCGCCGGAGCGACGCAGACGTGGTCAACGAGGTAGCGGGCGAGATGGGCCGACAGCGCGACGTACTGGTGGACGAACGGGCGGTACAGGCGCCTCACCAGGCGGTACTTGCGGCTGCGGCCGTCGGGATCGCTGGTGTCCCAGCCGTGCTCGCCGTGGATGCGCACTGGCACGCCGGCCCAGGCCGCGGGCACCGACATCTCGAGCGCCGCGAGATTGCGCGTGTGCACGATCGCCGGCTGCAACGTGCGCAGCAGCTCGCGCATGCGCGGGAACAGCCACACACCTTGTCCCGGCGGCTTGTTCATGGCCGCGAAGTGCACGTCCGGCAGGTTCACGCGACGCCGGAACGCGGTCACCTCCGTGAGCGCGATGACCGCGTGGCGGAAGCGTTCGGCCGGCAGCCGGTTGATGAGGTTGACCACGCCGTTCTCCAGCCCGCCGGTGTCGAAGCGGTGGAGCACATGCGCGATCAGGGGCCGGGGATCGGGTTTCACGATCAACTCATCCGAGGTGGCGTGCCAGCATGGGGCCGACGGCATTGACGACGGCGCGCGGCGTCTTGCGCCACAGCGCGATCGCGCGCTGGTACTTCGGGTTGGACGGGTTGTGCTGCGGCACCGTGTCACGCTTGAAGAGCTGGTACTCGTAATGCAGCGGCGCCGGCTCGAAGCCCCAGTTCTTTTTGAAGTCGAAGGAGCCGGTGTCGCGCTTCGAGCGGCCGTAGTCGAACACGCGCAGGCCGCGCTGGCAGGCGCGGCGCA
Source organism: uncultured Burkholderiaceae bacterium (assembly GCA_965653625.1). GTDB lineage: Bacteria > Pseudomonadota > Gammaproteobacteria > Burkholderiales > Burkholderiaceae_C > Albitalea. The sequence goes on from CBFHAS010000011.1 coordinate 16,708, forward strand.
TCAGCTCCCAGTACTTGAAGTCGTTGGCGGCGAGCTCGCGCGCGGCCGGCATGTCGCCGGCGTAGTAGGGCAGCACCTCGTCGCGGAAATAGAACGACAGCACGCCGGAGACGGCCTCGCCGGCCGGGCTGAGCACCGTCAGCACCTCGCAGTCGTCGCCGAAGATGCGCTTCAGGGCCTGGAAGTAGCGTCGCGACTGCGGGGGAGTGCCGTGCCGGTGTTGGTTGTCGGCATAAAGCTCGAAGAAGCGGTCGGTGCCGGCGTCGATCTCGCTGCGCAGCTCGCGCTGGATACCCTTGCGCACCATCGCCCGCTGCTTGCGCGGGATGGCCAGCATGTTGGCCTCGACATCGGGCAGCAGCTGCTTGCGGAAAGTCACGTACAAATCCTGCCGCGGCCACTGCGGCTCGGCCGGCGCGATGTTGCGCAGCTCGAGGTGGTCCACGCCGAGCTCGCGGCCGAGCTCCACTGCGTGCCGGTGCAGCGCCTCGCGGGCCTGCGCGTCTGAGGTCGCGACGCCGCCGTAGACCGCGAACGGCAGCGACACCAGCGAATGGCCGAACAGCCAGCTGCGCAGCTGCACCAGCGGCAGCACGCCGACGACCTGGTCGCCGCGCTCGGCGAGCAGGTAGTGCGTGCGATGGCGGAACACGTCGCCGAAGATCTCGCGCCAGCCGACGCGGTGGAAGAAGGTCGCCTCGGTGCAGGCCGCGACGAAGGCGTCCCAGCGCCCGGTGTCCGACTCGCGCAGCGGACGGACCGAGAGCGGTTCAAGACGTGCAGGTTGGAGGTCGGTGAGGTTCACGCTCAGTGCCGCAGTCCGAAGACCTCGTCGACCCGGCCCCAGCGGAAATCGCGCAGCAGCCGGTTGAGCCGCCGCTCGGTCTTGTCGAGGTTGATGTAGTGGCGAAACCGCGTCTTGAGGGAGGTTCCCGGCACGCGGGGCTGTCCGGGATCGATCTCCCACGGATGGAAGTAGAAGATCGCCGGCCGCCGGTCAATGGTATTGACGCGGCGCAGCGCCCAGCGGCTGACGCTGTACGGCGCGAGGCGGAAATAGCCGCCGCCCCCGGCCGGGAGGTTGCGGCCCATTAGGCGCGTGGTAGTGACCGGGATCTCCAGCAGGCCGGGGCATGCGTGGTACGGGAAGCGCGGTGCATCGGGCATGCCGTAGTGGTCGTGCTGCACGGGGTAGACGCTGGAGCTGTAGCGGTAGCCCGACTCGTGCAGCACGTCGAAGGCCCAGGGGTTGGACTCGCCGATGGAGAAGCTCGGTGCGCGGTAGCCGCGCACCGGCTGCCCGCCCAGGTCCTCGAGCAGGCCCTTGGCACGCGACACGTCCTGCATGAAGTCGCCGCGCTCCTGCTCGCTCGCACGCTGGTGGCCGTAGCCGTGGCTCGCCAGCTCGTGCCCGGCGGCGACGATGCGCCTCACAAGCTGCGGATAGCGCTCTGCGATCCAGCCGAGTGTGAAGAAGGTGGCGCGTGCATCGTGGCGGACGAACATCTCTAGCAGACGGTCGACGTTGCGCTCGACGCGGCATTCGCGCGTGTCCCAGGACGCGCGGTCGATGAGCGGCGCCAGCGCCGAGACCTGGAAGTAGTCCTCGACGTCGACAGTCAGCGCATTCGTCATTGCGTTCGCCGGTGCATCCGCCGGCGTGGGCAGCCGTTGCGGAGCGTTCATGCGGCGGCCTCGGCGGCAAGGGCACGCCGGCCGGCGAGCCAGCCGGCCAGGTGATCGGCGATGCGCTGGGCGGTGTGGCCGTCCCAGAGCTCCGGCGTTCGGCCGTGCTTGCCGCCGCTGGCAAGGATGTCGTCGACCAGCCGCATCACCGTGGCGGCGTCGCGCGGGACGAGCGTGTTGGTGCCCTGCTCGATGGTGATGGGCCGCTCGGTGTTCGGCCGCATGGTCAGGCAGGGCACGCCCAGCGAAGTGGTTTCCTCCTGCACGCCACCCGAGTCGGTGATGACCAGTCGCGCCTTGCTGAGGAGGCCCACCATCTCGAGGTAGCCCTGCGGCGGCAGGCAGGCGATGCGCACCCCGGCCAGGCGCCCGGCCAAGCCCAGTCGGTCGATGTTGGCTCGCGTGCGCGGGTGGATGGGCCACACCAGCGGCAGCTTTGCGCTCACTTGGCGCAGGATGTCGAGCAGTTCCGCCAGCACGTCGGGATCGTCGACGTTCGACGGCCGGTGCATCGTTACTACGCCGAAGGCCGCGCCGTCGGTCAACCATTCGGCGCTAGCCCGCTCGCGCGCCAGCGTTGCCTGCGGCGAGACAGCCTTTTTCAGCGCCGCCTGCAGCGAATCGATCATGAGGTTGCCGGCGAAATGCACGCGGTCGGCCGCCACGCCCTCGCGGGCGAGGTTGTCGCCGGCGCTGCGCTCGGTGGTGTAGAGCAGGTCGGCGACCTGGTCGGTGACCAAGCGGTTGATCTCCTCGGGCATCGCGCGGTCGAAGCTACGCAGGCCGGCTTCGACGTGCACCACCGGCACGTGCAGCTTGGCGGCCACCAGCGTGCACGCCATGGTCGAGTTGACGTCGCCGACGACGATTACCGCCGAGGGCTTGTGCTCCAGCATCACCGGCTCGAATCGCTTCATTACCTCGGCCGTCTGGACCGCGTGCGAGCCGGAACCGACCTCCAGGTTCACGTCGGGCGCCGGTAGCTCCAGGTCGGCGAACAGGCGGTCGTTGAGCGCGAAATCGTAGTGCTGCCCGGTGTGCACCAGCAGCGCCTTCGGCAGCCGCGGCTCGGCCCGAAGGGCGCGCAGCAGCGGCGCCATTTTCATGTAGTTGGGACGCGCGCCGACGACGCAGATCAGTGGGCCGGCATTGGCAGCGACATTCATGGAAAGACGTTGGTCCATTGTTGGAGCGGCGCGACGTGCGCGCGCCGCTGAACTAGAAGCGGTGATCGAGCCCCACGAACACGGCGCCTTCGCGGCCTTCCGTGGCGACGTTCGAATTGATGTCGCGATAGCGCGCTCCGGCAAACGCTTCGGTCTTCGGCGCTGCCTGCACGTTCAGGCGCAGGCGGGCCGAGCGCTGGATCGAACGGTCGGCGGACTGCAGGGCGCGGATGCGGCTCCACTCGACCGACAGACTCACCGCCGCTGTCGGCGTGAGCCGGTGGCTGAGTGCCATTGATGCGCCGTGCTGGTTGTTGTTGGTGAAGGCGTCGCCGGTGAGCAGCGGACCGCCGGGCGCGGCGTCTTCGGTACGCGCCTGGAACGCGCCGATGTTCAGCGTGTTTCGTACGCCGGTCAGCGCCATGCTGGCGCTGCGCAAGGTAACCAGGCTGAAGCGGCGCGCGTACAGGCTGGTCGGCCCCAGCGTCTGCGCCGGCAGCCCCTGGCGCGCGATCAGGTCCTGCACCACCTTCGCCCGCTCAACCGCGTCGGGAAAGCGCGTGCTGAACATGGCGTCGAGCAGGGCGCTAACGTTGTTGGTGGCGGGCAGCTCAAACAGCGACTGCGGCGCGGTGTCGAGGGTGCGTGACAACAGCAGCTTCCACGCAAGGCGCGGCAGCCGGTGATCGAAGCTCAGCCGCCAGGACGAGCCGAAGAAGCGCTTCTCGTCGAAGGTTTCGAGCGTGGTGCGCGGCGAAGGCTGCCAGCGCGCCTGCACGCCGTAGATGGTGTTGTCCGGCTGGTCGCGCAGCACGCTGACGCGCTCGCGCCCGGCGCGCACGCCGGCAATGAAGTCGGTGTTGAGCGCGTAGTCGGCGCTGAGCCTGACGACGTTGAGCCACAGCGGTTCCTGCAGGTCGTCGCGGTACTTGGTTTCGGAGCGCTCGGCCTCAATGCGCCAGCCCAGCGGCCGGGGATCGTGCTCAAGCAACGCCGAGTGGCGGCCGAAGTGACCATCCGCCGCCGACAGCGCGCTTGCATCGCCCCCTCCGCTCTGGCGCGACCAGCTGTTGTCCGAGCGAAGGCGGTAACGCGTGTCGGCGTTAATCGAGGACTCGACGCTCGGCGCGAAGCGCACGGCAGTCGTGGTGACCGTGTTGTGGCTGGTCGCCGCTTCGGGTCGCGCGCCGAACGGGTCGATGCTGGTCTGCACCGCGCGCACGCCGGTATCGAGGTAGAAGAAGCGCTCGATGGCCTCGATGCGGGCGTCGACGTCGGCCTCGGGCAGCACGCGGCTGGGCTGGGTGCCATTGGCGCTGGTGATGGCGTTCAGCGCGCCCGAGGCGGCGAGGCGCAGCCGCGCGCCTTCGGCGCGAACCGCCACATGGGGCCGCACGTCGAGAATGACGTCTTCGCGGCCCACGCTGGTGCCCAGCGTGGGGTTGCTGCTCCAGATGAGCTGAGAGCCGACGCCGGTATCAACGTTCCAGCGCTGCGCGAGCGCCGCGACCGGCCACAGCGCCGGCAGCGCAAAGGCGAGCGCGACCGTGCGCCGCGTGCCGAAGCAGCCGCTGCGAGGCCGGACGCGGGCGCCTGGCCTACTCGCCGAGCGGCCCGTAATAGCCATAGTAGAAGCCGACCTCGGAGCGGCTCGCCTTGTTCAGCAGGGGCATCACGATTGGGCACGACTCGATCGTCGCCAGCGCCAGCGCCACGGTCTTCTGCGGGGTTTGCTCGGCTTCGACTACCACGACGACCTGCCCCATGTGGGTGGCTAGCACACGCGACTCGGTGGACGGCAGCAGCGGCGGCGCATCGAAAACGAGGATGCGGTCCGCGTAGCGCGTGCCCATTTCGTCCAGCAGTCGGTTCATGGCGTCGCTGGCGAGCAACTCGGTGGCTTGGCCGCGCGGCGCGCCGGCCGGCAGAAGGGTCAGGCCATCAATGTTGGTGCGCAGCAGCACGTCGGACAGCTCGGTCGACGGATCGGCCAGCACGTCGAGAAGCCCGCGCGCCGGCTGCAGGCCCAGCCGCGGCAGCACCGAGGGGCGCGAGACGTCGGCGTCGACCAGTAGCACCGTCTTGTCGAGCTCCATCGCCATGCTGATGGCGAGGTTGATGGAGACAAAGGTCTTGCCCTCGCCGGGCAGCGAGCTCGTCAGCATGATCAAATTGGCCTTGTCGACCGGCGCGGCGCCCTTGCCGAGTGCGTTCATCAGCAGCGGCCGCTTGATGACGCGGAACTCGTCGGCGATCTGCGCGCGCGGCGTCTCGGGTGTCAGGTAGCCCATGGCGACGAGGCGCTGCAGGTCGATCTGCACATGCTTGGATTGCGTGGCGCCGGCGCGCCCGGCGGCCGGGGCGAACGCGCGCACCACGGGCTGCCGCTCGCCCCCCGCCGGCGGTACATCCTCGACGAGGCGCGCGACGCGCGCGGGCATGGCTTCGCCACCGCCCGCGGCGTGGGCGCCCGGCGCCGCAAGCGACGGCACTTCGATGCCGCTGCGGCGCAGCTCCTCCAAACGTCGCGCTGCCTGCTCGATGATGCTCACGAACGCTCCCTAGACGCGGACCTGCATGGAAATCCATGCGATCCAGATGCCCGCGACGACGAACAACCCGCCCAGTGCCGACCCAAACGCCACCAGGCCGGTGTGGGCGCGACGCAGCATGCCATCGTTCACGACCATCGAGACGCTGCCGAGCACAGGTCTTTGCGTCGCATTGCGCAGCACCCGCGAATTGTCGAAGGTGGGCATCAGCTGAGCGACGATGAAGCAGGTCGCCACGGCGGCCGCGAGCGCGGCCAGTAGCACCAGCGGGGCCAGCGCGAGCCGGTTCGGGAACACCGGGTGCGGCGTCGTGCGCGGGGGATCGATGACGCGGAACTGTGCCGAGCGCGTGGCGTCGACGTCCTCGGACAGCGACGCCTTCTCCCGCCGGCTTACCATGGTCTCGTACGTCCGGCGCACGACGTCATAGTCGCGGTTCAGCTGAGCCAGTTCGGCCTCGACCTCGGGAACGCGGTCGGCGGAGGAGCGCAACTGCGCCAGCCGCGCCTGGGTATCGCCGACGCGCACGCGCAGGGCGGCGACGTTCGCTTCGGCCTCAGCCAGCGCGAGCTTGATTTGCTGGAACACCGGGTTGGTGGTCGACAGGCGGGGCGCCTTGCCCGGCGCGCTGCGCAGGCGGGCCTGGGCCTCTCGCTCCTTTTGCTCCTCCAGCCGCTCGATCAGCTTCTTTGTAGCGACGACGTCGGGATGCAGGTCGGTGTAGCGGCGCAGCAGGTCGTCGAGCAGCTTGCGCTGGGTCTCCAGGCGCGCGTCGATCTCGGCCGATTGCTGCTTGGCACCGGACGCGGAGGCTTCGGTGTCGAGCAGCACCGGCTCTTCGCCGGAAAGCTCCTTCTTCAGCGCGTCGCGCGATTGCTCACCGGCGCGCAACTCGACCTGCAACTTGCTGAGGTCGTCGGTCAGCGCCGAGATGCGCGCGAAGTAGTCCTTGCCGGACGAATCCGCCATGGCGAGATTGCGCAGCTTGAACTCCTTCAGCCGGTTCTCCGCTTCCGCCAGCCGGCTTTCGTAGCTCTTGATCTGCTGGTCGATGAAGTCGCGCGCAGCCTCGGCGTCGCGGCGCTTGGCGCCGGTGTCGGACTCGAGGAACAGTGCTACCAGGTTCTGCACGATCAGGCGCGCACGTTCGGGCTGGATATCGCGGTAGCTGAAGGTGAAGACGTTGTCGCGCCCACTGCCGGCCACCTTGATGTCGCGCATCAGCGCCTCGACCATGCGGTCGCGCGTCATCGGCGAAAGTGCGCTGACGTCGACATTGGACTTGCGCATCAGCAACTCGAGGTTCGGCCGCGTGATCAGCGTGCGCGCCAGCAGGCCGACTGTCTGATCGAGGTCGGGCTCGACGGTGAGGTCGCGCATCAGCGGCCGCAGCACTGTCTTGGTGTCGACGTAGACCCGCGCGCTGGCTTCGTAGCGGTTGGGGATCATCGTGAGCCCGATCGCGCCAACGATGCCGACCACCCAGGCGACAGCCACGCCGATCCAGCGTCGACGCCATATGGCGCGGGCGATCTCTGAAGCCTGCTGGATCAATTGGTCCATGGTGATATGAATCTCATGCTGTTACCCGCGCTGGGCGCGAGCCGACGATGGCGCTCAGAACCAGCCTTGCGGAATGATGACCACGTCGCCTGGACGCACTTCGATGTTGGCGGAGATGTCGCCGCGCTTGAGCAGATCCTTCAGGCGAACGTTGTACTGCTTGCCGTCTTCCTTGCCGCGGACCAGCACCGCACCGTTGCCGTTGGCGAAATCCGTCAGGCCGCCGACTTGGATCATCACGTCGAGGATGGTCATGCCCTTGCGATACGGAATGGCCTGCGGGCGGGCGGCCTCGCCGATGATGCGGATCTGCTCACTGGCCGCACCCTGGAAGGTCGTGACAACGACGGAGACCACGGGCTCGCGAATGTACTTGCCGAATGCGTTCTGCAGGGCCGCCGACAGCTCCTCCGGCGTGAGGCCTGCGGCCTGCATGTCGGTGACCAGCGCAGTCGAAATCTTGCCGTCGGGCCGCACCGGCACGGTGGTTGTCAATTCGGGGTTGCGCCAAACGATGATGTTGATCGAATCGCCCGGGCCGATCTTGTAGTTGTAGTCGGTGGTGGTGGCCGACGGCGGCGCCGGCGGGTAGCGGTTCATGGCGCAGCCCACGAGCACCATGGCGGCGGCCAGTGTCAGGATGAAGCGAAGAAGTTGGCTTGCGGTATGGGTAATCGCATGCGATGCCATTGAATTCCTCCCGTCTGAACAGGTCACTGAACTTGGCGACGCCATCTCACCCTTCCATTCACGCGCGACGGGTGGCCTCGATGAAACACCATTGCAGCCCACGCTGCGGCAGCGAACGAAGGGCGGACTCACACCCCGGCACACCGGCCTGATCGTTTGCAAGCGCGAAGCATACGCGCGAAAAATGCCCCCGCAAGGGCCCTAGATCAGGGGGGCTTCGCCCTCGAATGTGGCTTGCTGCACAGTGTTGCTGTAGAGAATGCACAAGGCCAGCAAGGGATGGTCATGAAAGCCAATGCCGCCCTCTCGAAACGGGCCGCGACAGTGCTGCTCGCGGCCCTCCTGTGTCCCGTCGTGACCAGCCCGGCAATCGATTCGGCCAAGCGGGCCAGGCCACCGAACGCGGGCAAGTACGGCCGCTACGACTGCGACTTCAGGCGAATTCCACCGGGGCGTAGGGACGGGCGCTTTGGGTGCAGATCCCGGGCAAGTTGATGTTGATAAACGTGAAGGCCGGCCGCCGGCTGGTCGACGGCTGCCTCAGTGCGCGGCAGCGCGAATGGCTCGACCAGAACGCAAAGGTAACCGAGTCGGCGGCCTCCGGGCCTGCGGCGTCAGCGCCCGAGGCCGGGCCGCAGCCGACGCAGCCTCGGCCGCCGGGCGCTGAGCCGGGCGGCGGGATCAGTGGCTCCACGGCGGCGGCGTCCCCGCCGATGCCAGTCCGTAGCGGCGGGCGGCCTGCGCCAACATTGCGCGCTCGCAGGTCCCCTCGCGCACGAGCGCCTGCAGCGCGGCGAGCACTACATGGTGGCGATCGACCTCGAAGAAGCGGCGCAGCGCGTGCCGCGTGTCGCTGTGGCCGAAGCCGTCGGTGCCGAGCGTCACGTAGCGGGCGTCGACGTATTCGGCGATCAGCTGCGGCCAAGCCCGCACGTAGTCGGTCGCGGCCACCACCGGCGCACTGCCGGCGAGCAGCCGCTGCACGTGGCTCACTCGGTCGATGGCGCCTGGCAGCAGCCGGTTGCTGCGCTCCACCGCGCGCGCGTCGTACGCCAACTCGCTGAAGCTGGTTACGCTGAACACCTCGCTCGCGACGCCCCAGTCGTCGGCGAGCAACTGCGCCGCCGCCATCACCTCGCGTAGGATGGTGCCGCTGCCGAGCAGCCGCACCTGCCCGCGCGGCTGTGCCACCGGATGGAGGGCGAGCCGGTACATGCCGCGCAACAGGTCGGCATAAGCCTCCGGGTCGAGCGACGGGTGCTCGTAGTTCTCGTTCATCAGCGCAAGGTAGTGGAACTCGTCGCGCCGTTCGTCCAGCATGCGCCGCATCGCATGGTCGATGATCACCGCCACCTCGCCCGCGAAGCAGGGGTCCCAGGCGCGGCAGGTCGGCACCATCGCAGCCATCACCAGGCTCGAGCCGTCCTGGTGCTGCAGGCCCTCGCCGCCGAGCGTCGTGCGCCCGGCCGTGGCGCCGAACAGGAAGCCTCGCACCCGCTGGTCGGCGGCGGCCCAGATCAAGTCGCCGACGCGCTGAAAGCCGAACATCGAGTAATAGATATAGATCGGCAGCATCGGGAAGCCGTGCACGCTGTAGGACGTGCCCGCCGCGATCCAGGACGAGGCGGCGCCGGCCTCGGTGATGCCCTCCTCCAGCAGCTGGCCGTCGCGCGCCTCGCGGTAGGACAGCATCGAGCCTGCGTCCTCCGGCTCGTAGAGCTGGCCGTGCGGCGAGTAGATGCCGATCTGCCGGAACAGGGTGGCCATGCCGAAGGTGCGTGCCTCGTCGGCGACGATCGGCACGATGCGCGGCCCCAGGGTCGCGTCCTTCAGTAGCGCGCTCAGCATGCGCACCGCGGCCATGGTGGTCGACATCTCCTTGCCTTCGGCCTGCAGCGCGAAGCCGCCCCAGCCGGCCAGCGGCGGCACCGGCAGCGCAGGCGTTTCACCACGGCGCGCCGGCAGCGGGCCGCCCAGTGCGGCGCGCCGCTCGTGGAGGTAGCGCATCTCCAGGCTGTCGGGCTCCGGCTTGTAGAAGCGCAGCTGCGCGACATCGTCGTCCGACAGCGGCAGCGCGAAGCGGTTGCGGAACGCCTTCAATGCGCCGATGTCGAGCTTCTTGGCCTGGTGAGAGGTCATGCGCGACTCGCCGGCGCCGCCCATGCCGTAGCCCTTCTTGGTCTTCGCGAGGATGACGGTGGGGCGGCCCTGGTGGGACCGCGCCGAGGCGAATGCCGCGTGCAGCTTGCGCAAGTCGTGGCCGCCGCGTTTGAGCGCATCGACCTCGCCTTCGCTCATGTGCGAGACCAGGCGCTGCACTTCGGGGTCCTGGCGGAAGAAGTGCTCGATGTTGTAGGCGCCGTCCTTGGCCCCCAGCGTTTGATACTGGCCGTCGACGGTGGCCGCAAGGCGCCGCAGCAGCACGTGGCTGCGGTCGCGCGCGAACAGCGCGTCCCAGTCGGAGCCCCAAAGCACCTTGATGACGTTCCACCCGGCGCCGGTGAAGAGTGACTCGAGCTCCTGCACGATCTGCCCGTTGCCGCGCACCGGCCCGTCCAGCCGCTGCAGGTTGCAGTTGATCACGAAGGTCAGGTTGTGCAGCTGCTCGCGAGCGGCCAGCGTGAGGCCGGCGATCGACTCTGGCTCGTCCATCTCGCCGTCGCCGAACACGCCCCAGACGTGGCGGTGGGCGGTCTTCAGCAGGCCGCGGTGCTCCAGGTAGCGCAGGAAGCGCGCCTGGTACACCGCGTTCAGCGGGCCCAGGCCCATCGAGCCGGTGGGGAACTGCCAGAAGTCGGGCATCAACCACGGATGCGGGTAGGAACTCAGGCCCGGACCGCTCAGCTCCTGTCGGTAGTGGGCCAGCTGCTTTTCGTCGAGCCGGCCCTCGAGGAAGGCGCGCGCGTAAACACCGGGCGCCGAATGCGGCTGGAAGTAGACCAGGTCGGCGTTGCGCGGCGCTTCGTTGGAAGATGCGTCGCCGCGGAAAAAGTGGTTGAAGCCGATTTCGAAGATCTCGGCCGCGGAGGCGTAGCTCGCGATGTGTCCGCCGAGCTCGCCGTAGGCCCGGTTCGCCCGCACCACCATCGCCAGCGCATTCCAGCGCATGATGGCCGTCAGCCGCTCCTCGATGCCGAGGTCGCCGGGGTAGGGCCCCTGCTGCTCCACGGGAATGGTGTTGCGGTAGGCGGAGAACGGCTGCACATGGGGCACGATGCCCAGCTCCTGCGCCTGCTCCTCCAGCCGTTCGAGCAGGAACAGTCCGCGCTCGGCGCCGCCTTCGCGCACGGCGGCCTGCAGCGCGTCGAGCCATTCCTGGGTCTCCGCCGGGTCGCTGTCGCGCACCGCGGTGACGAGCTGATCGAGCAAGGTGAAGGGTTCGCGCCCGGCCATGTCGGCTCTCCTGGGTACTGCGTGAAGGCCGACTGTAGTCCGCTTGCGCGTCGTACACCGGCACCTGGGTCGTCGACAGCACCTGCTTGACCACCACAAAGCTGCGGATCTGGCGCACGCCGGGCAGCTGCAGCAGCTGCCCGGCGTGCAGTTCGTTGAAGCTGTTGAGGTCCCGCGTGTGCAGCATCGGGAAGTAGTCGAACTCGCCGGTCACCACGTGGCATTCGAGGCAGCTTGGATCGTCTGCGCGGCCTTCTCGCAATCCAACCACACCCGCCAGGGGGGGCGCAGTCGCCGCCCCGCCTGGACATGCAGTGCGTGCTCGTGCGGGAGGACTGGGTGAACTGGTACGACGGTGGCTACGACCGCGTCGGCAATATCCTGCTTTCGCGTGTGATGGGCGCCGGTGTGCGCTTGGTGCACGAAGGCTTCGGCATCGGCTCCAAGCCCAGCTGGGAGCAGGCGCTCGAGGACGTCCGGAGCGCCGACGGCAAGCCGTACGCGATCCCGGTCGGCGCGTCGGGCCACCCGCACCGCCGAGCTGGTCGGCCTGGGATGCGACATCGCGAGCGACGAAGTCGCCCTGGACACGCGCTATGCCTACCCGGAATACGGGCTGCCGTCGCCCGAGACGCTGGAAGCCATTCGCCTATTCGCGTGCTGCGAGGGCGTGCTCACTGACCCGGTCTACGAAGGCAGGTCGATGCAGGGCCTGATCGATCTGGTGCGCCGCGGCGAGATTCCCGCCGGCTCGTGGGTGCTCTCCGCCCACCTCGGCGGCTGCCGGCGATCAACGTTTACAGCCACCTATCCCGCAACAGTTGACCCCCGAAGCCGGCCGGGGACCCGGCCGTACAATCCCGCAGTTTTGCCGGCGGCGTTGGGCCCCTGCATCTTTGAGGATTTTCCAAGTGTTCATTTCCGAAGCTTTCGCCCAGACCGCGCCCGCTGCCGCAGGCGGGGTTGATTCGGCGTTCGGCAGCATCGGGGGCATGCTGCCCATCCTGCTGATGTTCGTCGTGCTCTACTTCGTGATGATCCGCCCGCAGATGAAGCGGCAGAAGGAGCACAAGGCCATGATCGATGCGCTGGCCAAGGGCGACGAGGTGGTCGTCGCCGGGGGCGTCCTCGGCAAGGTGTCGAAGATGGGCGAGAGCTGGCTCCACGTCGAGGTCGCCCCGGGCGTCGAGCTCCAGGTGCAGCGCGCCTCGGTGATCCAGGTGCTCCCCAGGGGCACGATCAAGTAACTGACGAGCGCTAGGCGGGCGGTCGCCGGCGCCATGGCGCGGCAGCCCGTTGCGCAGGAAAGGCGTCATGAACCGCTATCCCTTCTGGAAGTACGCGATCCTGGTGGTCGCGCTGCTGATCGGTCTGATCTACACGCTGCCCAACTTCTTCGGCGAGGCGCCCGCAGTGCAGGTCAGCAGCGGCAAGGCGACGCTGAAGCTCGACAGCAGCATGGCCGTCCGCGTGCAGCAGATCCTCACGCAAGCCGAGCTTCAGGCCGACCTGGTGCAGTTCGACGGCAATTCCGTCAAGGCGCGCTTCGTCGACGTCGACGCGCAGGGCAGGGCCAAGGATGCGCTCAACAAGGCGCTGAATCCTGACCCGAACGATCCCTCGTACATCGTCGCGCTGAACCTCCTGTCGCAGTCGCCCGAGTGGCTCACCGCGATGCATGCCCTGCCGATGTACCTCGGCCTGGATCTGCGCGGCGGCGTGCACTTCCTGATGCAGGTCGACATGAAGGCCGCGCTGACGAAGAAGGCCGAGGCGCTCACCGGCGACATCCGCACGCTGCTGAGGGACAAGAACCTGCGCCATGCCGGCATCACCCGCGAAGGCAACAACGTCGACATCCGCTTTCGCGATCGCGAAACGCTCACCGCGGCGCAGCGACTGCTCGCCGACCAATTGCCCGATCTGCAGTGGACACCGGTCGCCGATGGCACCGATTTCAAGCTCGCCGGCGTGCTCAAGCCCGATGCTGCCCGCCGCGTGCAGGAGACGGCGGTCAAGCAGAACATCACGACGCTGCACAACCGCGTCAACGAACTCGGCGTCGCCGAGCCGGTCATCCAGCAGCAGGGCCTCGATCGCGTCGTGGTGCAGCTGCCCGGCGTGCAGGACACGGCCAAGGCCAAGGACATCATTGGCCGCACGGCGACGCTCGAAGTGCGGCTGGTCGACGACAGCACCGAGGCGGCTGCGGCGGCCGTCGGCACCGGACCCATTCCCTTCGGCACCGAGCGGTATGTCGAGCGCGGGGGCGCGCCGCTAATCGTCAAGCGCCAGGTCATCCTGACGGGCGAGAACCTGACCGACGCACAGGCCGGCTTCGACAGCCAGACGCAGGAGGCTGCGGTGCACCTGACTCTCGATGCCAAGGGCGCACGCATCTTTCGCGACATCACGCGCGAGAACGTCGGCAAGCGCATGGCCATCCTGCTGTTCGAGAAGGGCAAGGGCGAGGTCGTGACGGCGCCCGTGATTCGCACCGAGATCGGTGGAGGCCGCGTGCAGATCTCGGGACGCATGACGACGACCGAGGCCAACGACACCGCGCTGCTGCTGCGCGCGGGCTCGCTGGCCGCGCCGATGGAGATCATCGAGGAGCGCACCATCGGCCCGAGCCTCGGCGCCGACAACATCAAGAAGGGCTACGACAGCGTGCTGTACGGCTTCATCGCTATCGCCGCCTTCATGTGCGCCTACTACCTGCTGTTCGGCGTGTTCTCCACGCTGGCCCTGGCGCTGAACCTGCTGCTGCTGGTGGCGGTGCTGTCGATGCTGCAGGCGACGCTCACCTTGCCGGGCATCGCCGCCATCGCGCTCGTGCTCGGCATGGCCATCGATGCCAACGTGCTGATCAACGAGCGCATCCGTGAGGAGCTTCGCGGCGGCGCTTCGCCGCAGGCGGCTATCCACGCGGGCTACGAGCGCGCGTTCGGAACCATCCTGGACTCCAACATCACCACGCTGATCGCCGGCGTCGCACTACTGGCCTTCGGCTCGGGCCCGGTGCGCGGCTTTGCGGTCGTGCACTGCCTGGGCATCCTCACGTCGATGTTCTCGGCGGTGTTCTTCTCGCGTGGCCTGGTGAACCTCTGGTACGGCCGGCAGAAGAAGTTGAAGGGCGTGTCCATCGGCCAAGTGTGGCGCCCGCCCTCCGATGTGCCGGCCAAGACCTGAACCCGCGCAACTTTCGAACAGGACATCCTCATGGAGTTCTTCCGCATCAGGCGCGACATTCCGTTCATGCGGCATGCGCTGGTGTTCAACATCATCTCTGCGCTGAGCTTCCTCGCAGCCGTGTTCTTCCTCGCCACGCGAGGCCTGCACCTGTCGGTGGAGTTCACAGGTGGCACGCTGGTGGAGGCGAGCTATCCCCAGCCGGTGGAGGTGGCTAAGATTCGCGATGTGGTCGACACGTTGGGCCTGGGCGAAGTGCAAGTCCAGCACTTTGGCAGCCCGCGTGACGTGCTGATCCGCGTGCCGGTGCGTGGTGATGCCAACCAGGCGGCGGTTGTCAGTCGCGTGTTCGCCGAATTGTGCAAGCTCGAAGGTGGCGCGGTCTCCATCGGCGAGTTCACCAGCGAGCGCGGCGAGGCGGCTAGCCGGCCCGTGTGCGGCACCGCCTCGGCCGAGCCGGTCCGCCTGATGCGCAGTGAGTTCGTCGGCCCACAGGTGGGCCGTGAGCTTGCCGAGGACGGTGCAAAGGCGCTCGCTTTCGTGGTGGCCGGCATCATGATCTACTTGGCCTTCCGGTTCGAATGGAAGTTCTCGGTGGCCGCCATCCTTGCCAACCTGCACGACGTGGTCATCATCCTCGGCTTCTTCGCCTACTTCCAATGGGAGTTCTCGCTGTCGGTGCTGGCGGCGGTGCTGGCGGTGCTGGGCTATTCGGTCAACGAGTCCGTGGTCGTCTTCGACCGCATCCGTGAGGCGTTCCGCCGCTATCGCAAGATGTCGACCGTCGAGGTGATCGACCATGCGATCACTAGCACGATGAGCCGCACCATCATCACCCACGGCTCCACGCAGATGATGGTTCTCTCCATGCTGGTCTTCGGAGGCCCGACGCTGCACTACTTCGCGGTGGCGCTGACCATCGGCATCCTGTTCGGGATCTACTCGTCGGTGTTCGTTGCGGCGGCCATCGCCATGTGGCTGGGCGTCAAGCGTGAAGATCTCGTCAAGGGCAGCGCGAAGGAAATCGATCCCAACGATCCCAATGCGGGAGCGGTGGTGTAGAGTTGTAGGACATATCTACCCGCGAGCACTCACTCCAGACCCATGGCGACCACCGCCAACTCAATGGCACTGGCCGCACAGGCGAGGCGAAACTACGTCGAGAGCCTTCTGGCCGGGGTGCCCGGTGTGGTTCAGGCCGTGGAGCAGGGGGCGCGCATCCTGCTCGGGCAAGTGGCCGATCCGGGCACTACCATGCGCCGGCGCGATACGGTGGAAGATCTGCAGAAGCGCCAGACCGACTGGCTCAAGGGCATCCTCGGTGCGCTGCGGGTCAGTCTGCAGGCGGGCGGCATTTCCGCGGTCAAACCTTCAGAGCTGCCCCCGGCGGGCGGCCGTGCAGGCATCGTGACGAGCGGCAGCGGCGGGCTCACGCTGGTCGATAACGACACCATAGAAAGCGAGATCTTGAGCTCGCGGCTCGCGCTGGCAATGATGGACCGGGCGTCCTGGGAGTTCACCGACATGCGGTCGCGCATGACCCTGCTAGAGGGGCGCGACGAGCTCGACACCAACGACATCCTGCGACCGCACGTGTTGGCCCGCATCGTGGCCAACGCGTGGCGCACCGCCGGGTTGGGGCACGAGGCTTGGCGGGCATTGCAGACGGTGCTGCACGATGTCTTTGCCGACTTCGCCGAGGAGTCGTACCACGAGGTCAACTCCTGGTTGGTACAGCAGCGCGTGTTGCCGGAGGTCGATCTGCGGCCTTTCATCCGGCGTACGCGAAACGCCGCGTGGGGCGGTGCGGCCGGCAACGGGACAACGGGCGGCTTCGTGCACACCCATGCTGCGGCTCCCCCCGTGACCGGAAGCCCCCGCACGGCTGTACACGATGAAACCCGGATGATGACGCGTGCCGGGGGGCTGCCGCGTGGCGCCGATCATGCGGAGGCTGTACTCGGCCGACTGAACAAGCTCATCGGCCGACAGCTTCCGGAGTTCGCGAACACGCAGCAGGGCCGCGCGCCGTCACAGGGGCTTCGCGCGGCCATTGCCGATGCACAGCAGGGCATCGCTCGCCGCATGGCGGCGGCCACCGCGCCAGGGCGCCCGCCGGGTGCGCAGCTCAGCACTCCCATGCTGCTGGACGAGATCAACCAGCGCCGGCAGCAGCTCAAGCAGGCCGCGTCCACGCCGGTGGAGCGCGCTACCATCGAACTGGTGGCGCTGCTGTTCCAGAGCATCCTGACGGAAGAGCGGATTCCCGCCGCTGTGCGGGTCTGGTTCGCGCGGCTGCAGATGCCCGTGCTGCGGGTGGCTATCGGCGAGCCCGATTTCTTTGCCACCACCGATCACCCGGCGCGGCGGCTCATTGACCGCATGGGCGCATGCGTCATGGGTTTCGACGAAGCCATGCGCATGATTGGTGACGCGCTCGAGAAGGAGATCAAGCGCGTGGTGCAGGTGGTTGAAGCCTATCCCGACACCGGCCGGCGCGTCTTCCAGACGGTACTGACCGAATTCGAGCGCTTCCTGGAGCATTACTTCAAGAACGAGAACGAGGCATCTCGCAAGGGCGTGTCGCTGGCACAGCAGGTGGAGCAGCGGGAAACACTGGCCATTCAGTACACCATCGAGCTGCGCAAGATGCTCAATGAGGTACCCGTGCAGGATGGCGTGCGCGACTTCCTGTTCCAGGTGTGGGCCGACGTGCTGGCTATGACGGCGGTCAAGCATGACTTGCACAGTGAGCAGACGAAGGCGATGAAGCGCGCCGCAGCCGACCTCATCTGGTCGGCCAGCGCGAAAGTGTCGCGCGAGGAGCGGGCTGAAGTGATCCGCCGGCTGCCGCCGCTGCTGAAGACGCTGCGCGATGGCATGCAAGGCGCCGGTGTCCCTGCGCAAAAGCAGGACGAGCACATCCGGAAGCTCAACAACTCGCTCGCGGCCGCCTTCACCGCCAAGGCCGCCGCCATCCCGCACGACCGCCTGGAAGACCTCATGGCGCGGCTGGAGACACTGGAAGAGCTGTTACCCGACGCGGCGGACGTGGAAATCGACGAGTCGATGGTGCTCGACCTGTCAGGTCACGAAAGCTCCGAACTAGAAGTGGTGGGCGAGGGCGGGTCCATGCCAACACCTGCCATGTTGTCGTGGGCGCGAGAGCTTCAGGTGGGTAGCTGGTTCATGCTCGACTACCGCGGGCGGAACGAAGCCGTGCAACTGGCCTGGCAGGGGCTGCGAAGGGAGTTGACGCTGTTCGTGTCGCCCAAAGGCCGCGGCATCCTGTTCCAGCGCCATCGGCTGGCCGCATTCCTGCAAGCCGGCCTGCTGGTGCCCGCCCAGGAAGAGTCGCTCACCGTACGCGCCACTCGCGATGCGCTGGCCAAGCTGGACGCGGATCCGAAGCGACTGCTCAGCTGACGCCTGGCGATTGCCCGGGTCAAAGGATGTAGCGCGACAGATCTTCGTTGCGGGCAAGTTCTCCAAGCTTCGCATCCACTTCGGCTGCCCCGAGGGTTACCGTCTTGCCGCCCAGATTGGGGGCATCGAAGCTGACCTCGTCAAGCAAGCGCTCCATCACTGTAGCCAGGCGCCTGGCGCCAATGTTTTCGGTGCGCTCGTTCACGTCGCAGGCGATCTGTGCGAGGCGACGGATGCCGTCCGGCCTGATCTCAAGGGTCACGCCCTCGGTTGCCAGCAGCGCCTGGTACTGCTTGACTAGGCTGGCATGTGTCTGCGTCAGGATGGCTTCGAAGTCGTCCACTCCAAGGGAACCAAGTTCTACGCGGATGGGGAAGCGACCTTGGAGTTCCGGGATCAGATCGCTGGGTTTGGAAAGGTGGAATGCGCCCGAAGCGATGAACAGGATGTGGTCGGTTTTGACCATGCCGTACTTCGTGTTCACCGAGGTGCCCTCCACCAGCGGCAGCAGGTCCCGCTGAACGCCTTGGCGCGAGACATCGGCACTGCCACTTAGCTCCGAGCGCGAGGCTACCTTGTCGATCTCGTCGATGAAAACGATGCCGTTCTGCTCGGTGTTGGACAGCGCTGCCCGATGGACTTCGTCCTGGTTGATCAGCTTGGCGGCTTCCTCCTCGGCCAGCAGCTTCATCGCCTCGGCAATCCTGACCTTATGGTTCCTGCGTCGAATGCCACCGACCTGGGCCAGCATGCCGCGCAGCTGATCAGCCATCTCGTCCATGCCCGCACGACCCATCATGTCGAGCGCCGGCATGGTGTCGGCGATCTCGATCTCGATCTCCTTGTCATCGAGAGCGCCTTCGCGCAGGCGCTTGCGCATCACCTGCCGCGCAGTGCTGTCCGTCGTCGGCTGGGCGGTCAACCCGAAATCGCTGCGCGCCGGCGGAACCAGGATGTCCAGCACGCGCTCCTCCGCGGCATCGTGGGCGCGTGTGCGCTGACGTCGCATTGCGCCCTCGCGTTCCTGCTTGACGGCCATGTCAACCAAGTCGCGGACGATCGAGTCCACGTCCTTGCCCACATAGCCGACCTCGGTGAACTTGGTGGCCTCGACCTTGATGAACGGCGCATCGGCGAGCTTGGCAAGGCGCCGGGCGATCTCTGTCTTGCCCACGCCGGTAGGGCCGATCATCAGGATGTTCTTGGGCGTGATCTCGCCGCGCAGCTTGTCGTCGACCTGTTGGCGGCGCCAGCGGTTACGCAGCGCGATGGCGACCGCGCGCTTGGCATTGGCCTGGCCGACGATGTGGCGATCAAGCTCAGAGACGATTTCCTGCGGCGTCATGGGACTCACGACAGCGTCTCGATCGTGTGGTGCTGATTCGTGTAGATGCATAGTTCGCCGGCAATCTCCAGTGACTTCTTGACTACGGTCGCGGGCTCGAGCTCGGTGTGCTCGAGCAGTGCGCGGGCCGCGGCCTGCGCGTAGGGTCCTCCGGATCCGATGGCGACGATGCCGTGCTCGGGTTCGAGCACGTCACCGTTGCCTGTAATGATCAATGAGGCATCCTTGTCCGCGACCGCCAGCATGGCTTCCAGCCGGCGCAGCACCCTGTCGGTGCGCCACTCCTTGGTGAGCTCAATGGCAGAGCGCACCAAGTGGCCCTGATGCTTCTCCAGCTTGGCCTCGAAACGCTCGAACAATGTGAAGGCGTCAGCAGTGGCGCCGGCGAAACCGGCCAGAACCTGATCGCGGTAGAGCCTGCGCACCTTGCGGGCCGATGCCTTGACGACGACGTTGCCCAGAGTGACTTGACCATCGCCCCCGAGGGCGACGACGTGGCCGCGGCGAACGCTGACGATAGTGGTGCCGTGAAAGGATTCCATCCGGTGATCTGCAGGCTAAGCGCAGGAGAAATCCCGCGGGGCGCTCATCTTCTCAGACGGTGCGCACCTTCACCTTCGCATGTTCGGTAATGCCCATGGCACCGAAGAACAGCGCCACGAGGCGGTGAGCCTCGACAAAGCTCACTGTGCGGCTCTCGGCGCGTCGCGCGAGCACCCAGTTGAGCAAGTCGCCTGCCGCGATGAAATCTACGCGGATGAGCTTGGCGCAGGATACGTTCACCATGGACGCCGCGCCCAGCTCGCCGCTCAGCTTCGCGAGCGTGGCGCCGATGTCTCCGACCAACTGGCCCGACAGCTCCACGCTGGCCACTTGCTGCGTACCGGCATCCTCCGTCGGCTGCGACTCCAAAAAGCTGGTGGAGACCTCGCTCACCACCGACAGGGGCGGCGAACTGGTGCTGTGTTCCGCACCGCTGATGGTGACCTTGCACTGCGCCGGCTCCCACGACGGCGGCGAGACCTCGTAGGTGACGCAGTAGTCGATGGCGGCCTCATCAAATTGGTCGGGTCGATTCGCTATGCGAAGCGCGTCCAGACGCAACTGCCAGCACGCCGGGTCCGCATCACGGTCGCCGGTCGGCGCCGCCTCGGATAGCAGGCTGAACAGCCGCTCACCATTGAGCCAACGCATCTCCAGCTTCTGGCCGATCCAGGTGCGGAAAAGATCGCTGAGCCGAGCACAGGCTTCGGGGTCGATCTTGTTCAGCGCGCCCCAATCGAACACCCAGGGCAAGGGCATCTGCAGCGTCTGCGAGCGCAGTCGGGCGACTGCGTCGGGGTCGAGGAACTCCGGACAGACCCACCCTACGTGCCCTGCGGGGCGTGCCGGCTTGGGCCGGTGATCGTCTGGGCTGGCAGCTGCTGCTACCAGCTGGGGCATCGAGAACCACTGTGGCGCCGACCAGCCGAACTGCTGGGCGTAGTCGAGCGCCAGATTTTCGAACTTGGGTTGCTGACCGATGGCGCGGTACAGGTCAAACAGCACGAGCCATGTTTCGGCGTGACTGTTCCGGCTGCCGCCCACACCGGTGAGCGTGGAAATCGATTGCTCGCACAACTCGAAATCGGCATTGGCGAAGGCGATGACCGCCTCATCCAGGTCGGGATCGTGCGCGACCTCGTTCACCTCCACGCCGAACGGGTGGGCAAAGTCGGAAACGTTGGTGTCGAGCTTGAGCGGCGAGAGCCCTGGGCTCATGACTGCGGAGGCCGGCTGCCCCGGCGGAGCCAGTCGGGCGTGCTCACTGGGCTGGCCGGTATCAACCACGCGGCCGCCATCGGTGGAGCCCTCCAGCGGCGTGGGGGCCGTGGCGGCAGCCCCTCCTGGCAATGTGGCCGGCTGGGTCCGCGCGCCGTAAAACTCGCTCGTGCGCCGCTGCGAGCCGCGATAGCCCTCGCCGACCATCTGCTGCTCGATCTCGTCGATCTTGGCCTTGACGCCACTGTCGGGCTTGGCGACGCTGTCGGCTCGGACTTCGGAGTCATCGATGCGCGACGAACCGCCCAGGGCGGCCAGTTGCTCGCCGGAAAGTCCCTCCCGGCGTACCTTGCGCAGCATGTCGAATTCGCGCTTGCGCACGAAGTCGTTGCGGCGCTTGCGCTCGATCATGGCCTTGAGTTCCGACTTGGCGAATTCGCTCTCGCGCGATTCGTGCGAAGGCGCGTCGAGATCGCTCCATTCAGTGGCCGGGTTGGCCACGAACTTCACGACTTTGCGGAAGAAGCTGGTCGTGTCTTTGGGTTCCGCCATGTCGGGGTGCTGCGGGAGGGCTCGGGCGATCAGTCGCCGAACATCTTCTGCTTGAGTTCCCGGCGCTGCTGGGCTTCGAGAGACAGTGTAGCGGTGGGCCGTGCGATAAGGCGTCCCAGGCCAATGGGTTCGCCGGTTTCGTCACAGAAACCATACTCGCCGGAATCGATGCGCGCGAGCGACTGGGAAATCTTCTTCAGCAGCTTTCGTTCCCGGTCGCGCGTGCGCAATTCGAGTGCGTGCTCCTCCTCAATGGTCGCGCGGTCGGCCGGGTCGGGCACGATGGAGGTGTCCTCCCGCAGGTGCTCGGTGGTTTCGCCGGCGTTGGACAGCAGTCCGTCCTTGAGGGCCTGCAGCCGGGTGCGGAAAAATTCCAGCTGCTTTTCGTTCATGTACTCGCTTTCAGGCATAGCGAGGAGCTCTTCTTCGGTGAGATCCTTGCCGGCCTTGGCCTTCCAGGCGTTGGCGAGCTTCGGGTCGGCCTTGATCGGCTGCTTGGGCATGTCTACTGCGAGGTTGTTCATTTGTCGGGTGGGTGGCCGAGGCGGCGCGAACCGGTCGGCGAATCGGGAAGACGATGCTTGCGCATCGGCTGACGTTGCCAGCGCTGCGACGGGTGGCGTGGCCGGAGCGCCGACGGAATGGCGGCCCCGGGACGGCTCGGCATGCGCGCCACGCGTCGCCGGGGGACGAGGCGCATGCCCGCCGTGTGCGCCGGACTTGGCGGACGCGGCATGGGTTGCATGGCCTTTGGGGGCCGGTTCGGTATCCACCGTGGTTGAGGCGGGCGAGGGCTTGGCCGCTGGCTTCGGTGCAGCAGCAGCCTTCGGCGCCGGCCCGATGGACTTGGCTGCTGGGGCCTTGGCCGCGGGCTTCTTCGGTGCTGCTTTCTTTGCCGGGGTGGTGCTCATGTGAGTCTCCTCGCAACGGCGGTTATACCCGCTCTGTCCTCGACGTCCATGGACACCGGGGCGAATTTGGGCGCCGCGGATTGTAGCCACGTTGCCCTCGTGAGAAGACGCACGATGCATCCCTTTTCGAACAGGGGGCGCGCAGGTCGGCAATCCGTCTCGCGGGCCCCAGGTCACCTCGGGAAAACCCTTGGGCGTGCATCTTCTCGGTCCTGGTTGCAAAGCCGCAACTTACTTGGCCAGCGTTGTCAGACTAGACACTGCTCCAGGCCTTGGAGGAAAACGTCGCGCGGCAGGTCGATGCCAATGAACACGAGCTTGCTCTGTTTCTTCTCGCCTGGGGCCCACTTGGGGCCGAGGTCGCTGCCCATCAGCTGGTGCACACCTTGAAAGATGACCTTCTTGTCGGTCCCTTTCATGTGGAGCACGCCCTTGTAGCGAAGCATCTTCGGGCCGTAGACCTGCACGATGGCGCCGAGAAAGTCCTCCAGCTTGGCCGGGTTGAAAGGCCGCTCGGCGCGGAAAACGAAGGACTTCACATCGTCGTCGTGGGCGTGGTGGTGCGGGTGGTCGCAATGCTCTCCGTCCTCGTGGTTGTGGTGATCGTGGTGGTCGTGGTCCTCGGCCTTGAGAAAGTCCGGGTCGATGTCCAACTTGGCGTTCAGGTTGAAGCCCCGCAGGTCGAACACTTCGGAGATCGGCACCTCGCCGAAGTGGGCTCGGCGCTGCGGCGCGCGGGGGTTCATGTGCTTGAGGCGATGAGTGAGCGCGTCGACCGTCGCTTCGTCCACGAGATCGGTCTTGCTGATGAAAATTTGATCCGCGAAGCCGATCTGCCGGCGCGCTTCCTGGCGTTCGTCGAGCTGCTGCTCGGCGTGCTTGGCGTCCACCAGCGTGAGGATCGAATCGAGCAGGTAGCTTTCGGCGATCTCGTCGTCCATGAAGAAGGTCTGCGCCACGGGGCCGGGATCGGCGAGGCCGGTGGTCTCGATCACCACGCGCTCGAAATCCAGCTCACCCTTACGATGCTTCTCGGCCAGTTCGGACAGCGTGGTGCGCAGGTCTTCACGGATGGTGCAGCACACGCAGCCGTTGTTGAGCTGGATGATCTGCTCGCGCGTGTCCTGCACGAGGATCTCGTTGTCGATGTTCTCGTCGCCGAACTCGTTCTCGACGATGGCAATCTTCTGCCCGTGGGCTTCAGTCAGCACCCGCTTGAGCAGCGTGGTCTTGCCGGAGCCGAGAAAGCCGGTGAGGATGGTGGCGGGAATGAGGGCCATGCAGGTGTTCCTGAATCGGTGTGCGCGCAAGCCGGCGGCGGGTCGGGAATATGGGGGTGTTGGCGACCAACACAACCCCCGGCCCGGCGAGCAGCGGGCTCAAGCTAGCACACTTGGGAAATCCTGATCGGGTAAGCTGGTGCTCCCGCCCACTTCCCCCCGCCTTTGCGCGATGCCCGACCCGCATCCTGGCGTGACTGCTCGTCACCGCAGCGACAAGCACGCCAACCCCGACAAGCGCAACCTGTTCCAGCGCATCGTCGAGTTTGTCCACCGCGGGCCCGATTCCACCGACGAGCTCATGGAGACGCTCGCCGACGCCGAGGACCGCGAGCTGATTGCGCCCGAGTCGCGCATGATGCTCGAGGGTGTTATCCGCATGGCCGACATGACGGCCGGTGACGTCATGGTGGCGGCCCCGCGCATGGACATGCTGGCCATCGACGCGCCGTATGAGCAACTGCTCAACGTGGTGATCGACACTGCGCATTCGCGCTTTCCGGTCTACGAGGGCGAGCGCGACAACATCATCGGCATCCTGCTCGCCAAAGATCTGCTCAAGCTGCAGCGCGCGCCCGAGTTGAACGTGCGGACGCTGCTGCGCCCGACGGTGTTCATTCCCGAGTCGAAGGGGCTTAACGAACTGCTGCGCGACTTCCGCTCGAACCGCAATCACCTGGCCGTTGTCATCGATGAGTTTGGATGTGTGGCCGGACTCATCACCATCGAGGACGTGCTGGAGGAGATCGTCGGCGAGATCGAGGACGAGTTCGACGAGAAGAACGGCGAGACGAGCATCTACACGCTTGCCGACGGCAGCCACCGGGTGGCGGGAGACACCGATATCCGTGCGGTCAATGAGGCATTCGCGGTGAACTTGCCCGAACAGGATTTCGACACCATCGGTGGGTGGGTCGCGCATGAGTTAGGTCACGTGCCGCGGCGCGGCGAGTCCACGACGCTGGGCGGGTTGCTGTTCACGGTGATGCTGACCCGCGGAGGCGCCGTGCGCTGGTTCAAGGTGACGCGGGCACCCGAGGAAACGCTCGGCACCGACGGCGCCTGATGTCGTCGCGCGCCTCCTCGGCGAGCTGGGCTCAGCCCCTGTCGCCCGTCTTCGATCTCTTCGTGGCCGGCTCCCTGGGGGCGCTGCAGACGGCGTCGTTCGTCTATACGGACACTTGGTGGATGCAGTTGCTGTGTGTGGGGCTTCTCGCATGGCGCGTGTCCGTGGCCACCTCGCGGCGTGCCGCGGCGCTCGGGCTCGTGTTCGGCACGGCATGGATCGGCGCGGGCACCTGGTGGCTTTTCGTCAGCATGCACCGCTACGGCGACCTGCCGGGCTGGATGGCGGCGCTCGCGGTTCTGGCCCTGAGCTTGGCCTTGTCGGTTTACCTTGCGGCGGCGATGTTCGCGTTCGCCCGTTGGCGCAGCGGGCGGCCGCCCGCCGACGCCGCGCTCTTTGCTGCGCTATGGCTGCTGGCCGAACTGGCTCGAGGCGTCATCTTCACAGGCTTTCCGTGGGTGGCTTCGGGTTATGCGCATGTGGACAGCCCGCTTGCGAAGCTGGCGCCGTGGATAGGGGTTTACGGCGTGGGCGCCGTGGGGGCCTTTCTCGTCGCCTGGGTGGCGGTGGCGCGCCCGGTCGTCGGGCCGAGGCGGCTGGCGGCCATTGCCCTCGCGGCGGTGGCGCTCGGCCTGATTCATTCGAACACCGGCCCGGTGCACTTCAGCCGGCCCACCGGCACGCTGCAAGTCAGCCTGCTCCAGGGAAACGTTCCGCAGGAGGAGAAGTTCGCCACCGCGCACCAGGCCGCCGCGCTGGAGTGGCACCTCACGCAGATGCTCGAGGCCACCACCGATCTCGTCGTCGCGCCCGAGACGGCGGTGCCCTTCCTGCCTGAGCAGATGCCGCAAGGGTTCATGGATGGGCTGCGCCGGCGCTTCAGTGCCAACACGTACGCGCTTTTCGGCGTCCCGCTGGGCGATGAGAAGACCGGCTACACGAACTCCGTCATCGGCTTCGCGCCTGGGCGGCAACCCTACCGTTACGACAAGGTCCATCTGGTGCCCTTCGGCGAATTCATTCCCGCCGGCTTCAAGTGGTTCACGCAGATGATGAACATTCCCCTAGGAGATTTCGATCGCGGCACGCTCGACGCGCCGTCGTTCATCGTCAAGGGCGAGCGGGTGGCGCCCAACGTCTGCTACGAGGATCTTTTCGGCGAGGAACTGGCCGTGCGGTTTCGAAACCAGGACCGCGCGCCCACAATGTTCGCCAACCTGAGCAACATCGGTTGGTTCGGTGACACGATCGCGGTGGAGCAGCACCTGAACATCTCGCGCATGCGTTCGTTGGAGTTCCAGCGGCCGATGCTGCGGGCCACGAACACCGGCGCCACTGTCATCATTGATCATCGTGGCCATGTCGTCCAAAACCTGAAGCCCTACACCCGCAGCGTGCTGCAGGGGCAGGCGCAGGGGCGCGAAGGGATGACGCCGTTCGCGTGGTGGGCATCGCGCTTCGGGCTGTGGCCGCTGGGCCTGCTGGCCGCGGGCACGCTCCTGGCGCTGCGCGCGTGGGCGTTTGCGAGCCGGGTGCGGCACACCCCCACGTAAAATTGCGCCTCCTTGCCTGCTGCGGCGTGCGCCGCGAATCACCATGCTGACGTTTCAGCAAATCATCCTCCGCCTGCAGGACTACTGGGACCGCCAAGGCTGCGCGCTGCTGCAGCCTTACGACATGGAGGTCGGCGCGGGCACCAGCCACACGGCCACCTTCCTGCGTGCGCTGGGGCCCGAGCCGTGGAAGGCGGCTTATGTGCAGCCCAGCCGCCGACCGAAGGATGGCCGCTACGGCAACAACCCCAACCGGCTGCAGCACTACTACCAGTACCAGGTGGTGCTCAAGCCCGCGCCGGCGGAGATCCTGCAGCTTTATGTGGGCTCGCTGGAGGCTCTGGGTTTCGATCTCAAGACCAACGACATCCGGTTCGTCGAGGACGACTGGGAGAACCCCACGCTGGGCGCCTGGGGCCTGGGCTGGGAGGTGTGGCTCAACGGCATGGAGGTGACCCAGTTCACGTATTTCCAGCAGGTGGGCGGCATCGATTGCAAGCCCATCACCGGCGAAATCACCTACGGCCTGGAGCGGCTGGCGATGTACCTCCAGGGCGTGGACAACGTGTACGACCTGACCTGGACCGAGGGCCTGAAGTACGGCGACGTGTACCACCAGAACGAGGTCGAGCAGAGCACATACAACTTCGAGCACAGCGATGTGGATTTCCTGCTCGGGGCATTCGGCGCGCACGAGAAGCAGGCAAAGCATCTCATGGCGCAGCAGCTCGCCCTGCCCGCCTATGAGCAGGTGCTCAAAGCGGCGCACAGCTTCAATCTGCTGGACGCGCGCGGCGCCATCAGCGTGACCGAGCGCGCCGCCTACATCGGCCGCATTCGCAACCTGGCGCGCAGCGTGGCGCAGAGCTATGTCGATAGTCGCGCGCGCCTGGGCTTCCCGATGGCACCGCGCGAATGGGCCGCGGAAGCTGCGGCGCAACTCCAGAAGAAGGCGGCCTGAGGCATGGGCGATCAGATGACACGCAACTTGCTCGTCGAGCTCCTCGTCGAGGAGCTTCCGCCCAAGGCATTGAGAAAGCTTGGCGACGCATTCGCCAAGGAAGTGGCCGAGGGCCTGAAGGCTCAAGGTCTGATGTCTGCGGGCGCGCCGGTAACGGCCTTCGCCTCGCCGCGGCGACTGGCAGTGCACGTGGACGGCGTGTTCGCTGTGGCGGCCGACCGGCCCGTATCCCACAAGCTCATGCCGGTGGCCGTGGGCCTGTCCGCGGACGGCGCACCCACACCGGCCCTGCTCAAGAAGCTGAGCGCACTCGGTGCCGATGTCTCCGCCGTGCCCACGCTCCAGCGCCGCATGGACGGCAAGGCCGAGGCGCTGTTCCTCGACAGCGTGGCGCGCGGGGCGACTCTCGCCGAAGGCCTGCAGAAGGCGCTGGACGACGCCATCGCGCGGCTGCCCATCCCCAAGGTCATGCAGTACCAGCTGGCCGACGGCTGGACCAGCGTGAATTTCGTGCGCCCGGCACATGCGCTGATCGCCCTGCATGGCGCAGACGTCGTGCCGGTGCGCGCCCTCGGCTTGGCGGCAGGGCGCAGCACGCAGGGCCATCGCTTCGAGGCCGTCGGCGGCGGAGTGCTCGTGCGCGAGGCCGACTCCTACGCCGTGCAGCTGCGCGAAGAAGGCGCGGTGATTGCGAGTTTCGAGGAGCGCCGTGCAGAGATTGCACGCCAGCTGTCCGAGGCGGCCGCGCGGGAGGGGTTGCGGCCCATTGATGACGAGGCGCTGCTCGACGAGGTGACTGCGCTGGTCGAACGGCCCAACGTGCTGGTGTGCCGCTTCGACCGCGAGTTCCTCGATGTGCCGCAGGAGTGCCTCATCCTCACGATGAAGGCCAACCAGAAGTACTTCCCTTTGCTGGACGCCGGTGGCCGGCTCACGGACCGCTTCCTGGTGGTGAGCAACATCAGCCCGGCCGATCCGAGCCGCGTGATCGGCGGCAACGAGCGAGTGGTTCGGCCGCGTCTGGCCGATGCCAAGTTCTTCTTCGACCAGGACCGCAAGAAAACGCTCGCCTCGCGCGTGCCCGGGCTGGCCAAAGTGGTCTACCACAACAAGCTGGGCACACAGGGCGAGCGCGTCGAACGCGTGCGCATCATCGCCCGCGCCCTGGCCCTCCAAATTGGCGGCGAGTTGCTGGCACAGAAGGCCGATCAGGCTGCGATGCTGGCCAAGGCGGACCTGCTCACCGACATGGTGGGTGAGTTTCCCGAACTGCAAGGGATCATGGGCGCCTACTACGCGCGCCATGACGGCCTGGCTGATGACATCGCGCAGGCCATCGAAGACCATTACAAGCCCCGCTTCGCTGGCGACGAACTTCCG
Organism: uncultured Burkholderiaceae bacterium; assembly: GCA_965653625.1. Lineage (GTDB taxonomy): Bacteria > Pseudomonadota > Gammaproteobacteria > Burkholderiales > Burkholderiaceae_C > Albitalea. Next base: position 45,185 of record CBFHAS010000011.1, read on the forward strand.
CGCAGCGCGGTGGGCGTGGCGGTAGCGCTGGCCGACAAGCTGGAAACGCTGGCGGGCCTGTTCGGCATCGGCCAGGTGCCCACCGGCGACAAGGATCCCTTCGCGCTGCGCCGCCACGCGCTGGGGTTGGTGCGCATGCTCATCGAGCGCGAGCTGCCGCTGGAGGCGGGGGAACTGATCTCCACCGCCTTCCACGCCTTCGGTCCGTCGCACGGACAGGCGCAGGCCGAGTTGGGCTTCTTCCTGCGGGAGCGCCTGGTCGGCTATTTGCGCGACGCGGGCTATGGCGTGCAGGAGGTGGAGGCGGTGCTGGAGGCCCGCCCGCTGGTGTGGGCCGACATCCCCCGGCGGCTGGCGGCCGTGCGCGCATTTCGGCAGCTGCCCGAGGCCGAGGCGCTGGCGGCGGCCAACAAGCGCGTGGGCAACATCCTGCGCAAGAGCGAAGAGGGCGCCGCTGCCGAGGTGGATACGGGCTTGCTGAAGGAGCGGGCCGAGCAGGCCTTGTACGAGGCGCTGTCCACGGTGGCGCCGAAGTCCGAGGCATCTTTCGCGGCCGGCGATTACACCGGCTCACTGCAGGCACTGGCCGCTCTGAAGACGCCCGTGGACGCGTTCTTCGACGACGTGATGGTCAACGTCGAAGACACGGCATTGCGCGCCAACCGGCTCGGTTTGCTCGCGCGTATGCATGCAGCGATGAACCGCGTGGCCGACTTGTCGCGGCTCGCGGCCTGATCGATCATCGCCGCATGAGCTGCGTGATCCATCTCGACCGGCGCCGTGCTCCAGAGGCCGCTACACCGTGAAGCTCATCATCCTCGACCGGGACGGAACGATCAACGAGGACCGCGACGACTACGTGAAGTCGCCGCAGGAGTGGGTGCCGCTGCCCGGTGCGCTGGAGGCGATCGCGCGGCTGAACCACGCCGGCTGGCACACGGTGCTGGCCACCAACCAGTCGGGGCTCGGGCGCGGTCTGTTCGACATGACCATGCTCAACGAGATGCACGCCCACATGAACCAGTTGCTCGCCCGGCATGGCGGCCGGATCGACGCGGTGTTCTTCTGCCCGCATGCACCCGAGGACCAATGCGACTGCCGCAAGCCGCTGCCCGGTTTGCTATTGCAGATCGGAGAGCGCTACGGCGTCAACCTGAGCGAGGTGCCGGTCGTCGGCGACTCGCTGCGCGACGTGCAGGCCGGCCAAGCCGCAGGCTGCCCCACGCACCTGGTGCGCACAGGCAAGCTGGGCGTGGCAGGCGACGACGAGATTGCACAGGTGCTGCGCCAGGTGCCCGGTACGCAACTGCATGCAGACCTCTGCTCCTTCGCCGAGGCGATCATCCAGAAGGATCGCGCCCTGCGCGGCCTCGGGGTGGACATGGACTCGCGGCTCGGGCGCCTCAGCTAGTGCGCTGTTCACACTCTGCATGCCCGCGAGAGTCTTCACAAGACAGGCCGTAATCAAGATCAATCGGAAATGAACCGCAACCTCGTTCTTTCGCGCTTCCTCGGTGTCTGCAGGCACGGCGCTGACCCTCAGTCCCGCAGACCCTGATGCAGTACCTCTTCTGGTCGCTGCGTTCGGCGCTGTACATCGCATGGCTGGTGGTGAGCGTGGTGGTCTGGGCCACGCTCTCGGTCATCTGTTCCCTCTTTCTTCGCGGCACGCCGCTTTACCGGCTCACGACCGTGTGGCTGAACATGGCCATCATCGCTGCGCGCGTCATCTGCGGTGTGCGTTGGCGCATTCTCGGGCGCGAGAACCTCGAGGCGGCCGAGCGCGCCGGCGCGGTGGTCCTGCTGCCGAAGCATCAGTCGGTCTGGGAGACCTTTGCCTTTCCCATGCTGATGCCGCGTCCGCTTTGCTATGTGTTCAAGCGCGAATTGCTCGCCATTCCGTTCTTCGGGTGGGCCATGGGGCGTCTGGACATGATCCACATCGACCGTAGCCGGCGCGCGCAGGCCTGGACGCTCGTGGCCGAACAAGGCCGGCGCGTGATGGCGCAGGGCAACTGGGTGATCATGTTTCCCGAGGGCACGCGCGCGCCGCGGGGCGCGCAAGGCGTCTACAAGCCAGGCGGGACGCGGCTGGCCGTGACGGCGGGCGTGCCCGTGCTGCCCATCGCCGTGACATCGGCGCGATGCTGGCCGCGCAAGTCGTTCATCCTTCGCCCGGGCGTGGTGGACGTCTCCATCGGTCCGCTCATGCCCTCGCAGGGCCGCGATCCGGACCAACTCATGCGCGATGTCGAGGCGTGGATCGAGGGCGAGATGCGCCGGCTCGATCCCGAAGCGTATGCGCCGGACGCCGTGGCGCAAGGCGCCACGACCTGAACCGGGCCGGGACCAGCCACTCATGGCGAAGCCGTCGGTCGCCCGGGAGCTTGCGCAGCTGTCGCTGTTCGAATCGGACCCGGGGGAGGCGGCGTGCGGCGCATCGGCGCCTTTGAGCTCATTGCCTCACGCCGTGCCGCAGCTGCCTCCCGTGGGCACCACGGGAGTAGACAGGAGCGTTCACCATCCGCAGGCCAGCCGCGAGATCCGTCTGGGCGGGCATCTCGTGGCCTATGAGTTGAAGCGCGCGCGGCGGCGCAGCATCGGCTTTCTTGTCGGCCTCGAAGGCTTGAGCGTGAGCGCACCGCGCTGGGTGGGTTTGGCCGACATCGAGGCGGCGCTGCGGGAGAAGAGCGGCTGGATTTTGCGCAAGCTGGGCGAGCAGCAGGATCGCCGGCGGCGAATGCAGGCGGCGCGCGTGGACTGGCGCGACGGCACCCGCATCCCGTTTCTTGGCGAACCGGTCGTCGTGGTGCTGGATCCTCGCGCCACCGGCGCGGTGCTCAATGCCGACGGGCAGGCGATGCCCGGCGTGCCGCGGCTCGCGCTGCACGTCGGCTTGCCGCACACCGCCCAGCCAGCGCAGATCCGCGACGCGGTGCAGAGTTGGCTGCAGCGCCAGGCTCGTCGGGTGTTCGAAGAGCGCTGCCGGCACTTCGCTGCGCAACTGGGCGTGCGTGTGACGCGGCTGTCGCTGTCATCGGCGCAGACCCGGTGGGGCAGCGCCAGCGCCGATGGTTCCATCCGCCTGAACTGGCGCCTCGTGCATTTCGCCATGCCGACGGTTGACTACGTGGTGGCGCACGAACTGGCCCACCTGCGACACATGGACCACAGCCCGCGCTTCTGGGACGTGGTGCGCTCGGTGGTTCCCGACTACGAGCACCACCGCAGCACGCTCAAGGACGACGTGGTGCCCGTCTTCGACTGACCTGCGGTGTGGTGCGGTCCGGTGTGCGCGGCTCTCAAGCCAGCGCGAAGCGATAGACCCCGTCTTCGTCCTGCCGCCGCCGAAGGCTCCCTGCGAGCCACAACGCATGCAAGTGCGCGATGGACTCCCCCATGGCGAAGGTCGTCTGGTGCAGGTCCAGCGGACGCTTGAAGAGCACCGGCAGGAGTTCGGCGGCGCTGTGCGGCGCCCGCTCGCAGGCGGCCATCACGTCGGCGAGCCGCTCGTCGTGATGCGCCTTGAGCTGCGAGATGCGCGTGTGCAGGCCCCTGAAAGGCCGGCCGTGCGAGGGCAGTACCAGCGTGTCGGCCGGCAATGCGAGCAGCCGCTCGATCGAAGCCAGGTAGAGCGGCAGTGGGTTTCCCTCGGGCTCCATGTCGATGACGCTCACGTTCGTGGAGATGCGCGGCAGCACCATGTCGCCGGAAATGAGCACGCCCAGCGCCGGGCAATGCAGCGACATGTGTTCGGGCGCATGGCCGTAGCCGGCATGGCAGGTCCACCCGTGCTCGCCGACGGTCAGTACATCACCGGCCATGAGGCGGCGGAACGATTCCGGCACCTGCGGCACCATGCTCGCGTAGTAGTTGGATCGGGCCTTGATCTTCTCCACCGCCTGCGGGTCGGTGAGACCATGGCCGGCCATGAAGCGCGCTGCGCTGGTGCCGCCGAAGCCGGTGGTGGAGCGGCTGGCCACCCGCGCGGCGCTGAAGTCGGTGGCGCTGATCCACAGGCGGCATTCGTGCCCCGGCGCGCTCCAGCGCTCGGTGAGCCAGTGCGCCAGGCCGATGTGGTCGGGGTGCATGTGCGTCACCACCACGCGCAACACCGGCAGGCCGCCCAGCTCGTGTGCGAAGACATCTTCCCAGGCCTGCCGCGTGGCGTCGTTGGTGATGCCACAGTCGACGATGGTCCAGCCTTCGCGGCCGTCAAGCCGGTCACGCAGCAGCCACAGGTTGATGTGGTCGAGTGCGAAGGGCAGTTGCATGCGGACCCAACGGATCCCGGGCGCCACCTCCAGCGTGTGGCCGGCCGCGGGAAGCGAGTCGCCGAAGGGGTAGTCGAGGTGATGTTCGAGCGAGTTCATGGCGCGGCCCTGCCACTCTACACTTTACGTAAACGTCAACATCTTTCGAGTCTACGCACCCATGCCTGCACCCGCTGTCGCCCAGGCGTCGGTTGCCGCTGCGGCGCCGACATACACCATCAGCCAGCTCGCCAAGGAGTTCGAGCTCACCACCCGCGCGATCCGCTTCTACGAGGATTGCGGGCTACTTGCTCCAGAGCGCAACGGGCGGCACCGCATCTACAGCGCCAGGGACCGCACGCGGCTGAGGCTCACGCTACGCGGCAAGCGAATGGGTCTCACGCTGGCCGAGGTGAAGGAACTGGTCGATATGTATGAGTCGCCGCGCGACACGCGCCTGCAGCTCAGGAAGTTTCTGGAGGTGCTGGCGGCGCACCGCGCCCACCTGGAGCAGCGCTTGATGGACCTGCATGCCAACCTCGACGAGGTGCGCGCGCACGAGAACGAAGCGCGGCGGCTGCTCGCCGAAGGGGCGAGGCAGAAGCCGGCCGGGTGATCGGGTTCAGCGGGGCGCGGGCGCGAAGCCCAGGCCCCAGCACGCCAGCCCCACCAGCGCCGACGCGCAGATCACCTCCATCACGCCCCGCTTGAAGCGGATCAGTGCGAGCGCGGCTGCCACCGTGATGGCGGCGCTGGCCAGGTCGAAGCGGCCCGCCCATCCCTCGGGCCACAGCACATGCCAGGCGAAGAACAGCGCCAGGTTCACGATCACACCCACCACGGCAGCGGTAACCGCCGTGAGCGGCGCGGTGAAGCGCAGGTTGCGGTGCGTGCTCTCCACCAGCGGGCCGCCGAGCAAAATGAAAACGAAAGAGGGCAGGAAGGTGAAGAAGGTGACGACTGAAGCCGCCAGCGCGCCGCCGGCCGCCGGCGCATCGGGCCCCAGTACCTGGTGTGTCCAGCCACCCACGAAGCCGACGAAAGCCACCACCATGATGAGCGGGCCGGGGGTGGTTTCGCCGAGTGCAAGGCCGTCGATCATCTGCGCGGCGGTGAGCCAGTCGTGGCGCTCCACCGCGCCCTGGTACACGTAGGGCAGTACGGCGTAAGCGCCGCCGAAGGTCAGCATGGCTGCCTTGGTGAAGAACCAGGCCATCTGCGCCAGCGTGCCGCTCCAGCCGGCTGCGGCGACGAGCGCCGCCATGGCCGCCAGCCACAGCAGCAGCCCGGCGACGGCCACCTTCCAGAAGCGGCTCCAACGGTGCAGGGCGTGCGCTGGAGTCGGCGTGTCGTCGTCGATGGCTGCCGGGCCATGGCCCGTGGCCGATGCGGCATGGCCCGCGCCCGACGCGAAGTGCTGCGGTGCCAGCCGGCCCCCCATGGCGCCCGCCAGCCCCGCGGCCAGCACGATCAGGGGGAAGGGCAGCTTGAACATGAAGATCGCGACGAAGGCCGCGATGGCAATCGCCCACACGACGCTGTTCTTCAGCACCCGCGATCCGATGCGCTGCGCCGCGTGCAGCACGATGGCCGTGACGGCCGGCTTGATGCCGTAGAACAGCCCCGCCACCAGCGGCGTATGACCGAAGGCGAGGTAGACCCACGACAGCGCCACCAGGATGACGAGGGAAGGCAGCACGAAGAGCCCGCCCGCCACGATGCCGCCCCAGGTTCGATGCATCAGCCAGCCGATATAGGTGGCAAGCTGCTGCGCCTCGGGGCCGGGCAGCACCATGCAGTAGTTCAGCGCGTGCAGGAAGCGCCGCTCGGAAATCCAGCGCCGGCGCTCGACCAGCTCCTGGTGCATGACCGCGATCTGACCCGCAGGCCCGCCGAAGCTGATGAAGCCGAGCTTCAGCCAGAAGGCGAAAGCCTCGCCAAAGCTCGGCATGCGCGGGCGGTCGGCGGGCGTCATCGATCCTCCAGGATTGTTGTGCGAACCGGGCGCCATGCGCCGGAGGCTGGGGATTCTCATGCATGGCATCTATGTCACCGCGTGGAACAATGAATCGCAACAGAGCCGGATCCGCGCTGCGCGGCCCGTTTTGCACGAGGAGCGACCATGACCGACCTGCCCGGCCTCGACTTCCAACTCGGCGACGACATCGCCGCACTGCGCGATGCGGTACGCAGCTTCGCCGAGGCCGAAATCTCGCCACGCGCGGCGGAGATCGACCGAAGCGACCGCTTCCCCATGGACCTGTGGCGAAAGATGGGCGCGCTGGGCGTGCTCGGCATCACCGTGCCGGAACACGAAGGCGGCGCCGGCATGGGCTACCTGGCGCACATGGTGGCCATGGAAGAGATCAGCCGCGCCTCGGCCTCGGTGGGCCTGTCGTACGGGGCGCACAGCAACTTGTGCGTCAACCAGATCCGGCGCAACGGCAGCGAGGCGCAAAAGCGCAAGTACCTGCCCCGGCTCCTCAGTGGCGAGCACGTCGGCGCACTGGCGATGAGCGAGTCGGGCGCTGGCTCCGACGTGATGGGCATGAAGCTCAGGGCCGAGGACAAGGGCGGCCATTACCTGCTCAACGGCAGCAAGATGTGGATCACCAACGGCCCCGATGCCGACACGCTGGTGGTCTATGCCAAGACCGAGCCCGAACTCGGGGCGCGCGGCGTGACGGCCTTTCTGGTCGAGAAGGGTATGAACGGCTTTTCCGTCGCGCAAAAGCTCGACAAGCTCGGCATGCGCGGCAGCTCCACCGGCGAGCTCGTCTTTCGCGATGTGGAGGTGCCGGCCGAGAACGTGCTGGGCGCGGTGAACGGCGGCGCGAAGGTGCTGATGAGCGGCCTGGACTACGAGCGCGCCGTGCTGGCGGCCGGGCCCATCGGCATCATGCAGGCCGTGATGGACCACGTGGTGCCCTACATCCACGACCGCCGGCAGTTCGGCCAGAGCATCGGCGAGTTTCAGCTGATCCAGGGCAAGGTCGCCGACATGTACACCGTGCTGCAAGCCGCGCGTGCCTTGTGCTACACGGTGGGCAAGAACCTCGACAGCCTGGGCGCGGAGCACGTGAGGCGCGTGCGGAAGGACTGCGCCTCGGTGATCCTCTGGTGCGCCGAGAAAGCCACCTGGATGGCCGGCGAGGGCATTCAGGTGTTCGGCGGCAACGGCTACATCAACGACTACCCGCTCGGGCGGTTGTGGCGCGACGCCAAGCTGTATGAGATTGGTGCCGGCACGTCGGAGATCCGCCGCATGCTGATTGGGCGCGAGCTGTTCGCCGAGACGATGTGATCTCCGCGGCAAGACCGCTGCGTACACTCATCGCCGACTGCCGCATTGAATTGCCCGATCATGACCATCCAGCTCACCGAACTGCTCGAGAACAACCGCGCGTGGGCGAAGAAGACCGAAGCGAGGACGCCGGGCTTCTTCACGTCGCTGCTCAAGCAGCAGGCGCCGCAATACCTGTGGATCGGCTGTGCCGACAGCCGCGTGCCGGCCAACGAACTGGTCGACCTGTTGCCCGGCGAGCTCTTCGTGCATCGCAACGTGGCCAACGTGGTGGTGCACTCCGACCTGAATTGCCTATCGGTGATCCAATTTGCCACCGATGTGCTGAAGGTCAAGCACATCATCGTGGTGGGCCACTCCAACTGCGCCGGGGTGGCCGCGGCGATGCACGAAAAGCGCATCGGCTTGGCCGACAACTGGATCCGCCACGTGCAGGACGTACGCAACCGCCACCAAGCGTGGCTGGAAAGCTTGATGCCCGAGCAGCGGGCGAACGCGCTGTGCGAGCTGAACGTGGTGGAGCAGGCGCTCAACGTGTGTCAGACGACCATCGCTCGCGATGCCTGGCAGCGCGGGCAGGAACTGGTGGTCCATGGCTGGGTATACGGTTTGCACAACGGCTTGCTGGAAGACCTGTCGATGACGGTGACCCACTGCGATGAGGTGCCGGCCGCCTACCAGCGGGCATTGGCCGCGGTGTTCCGGCGTTACGAGGGCGCGAAGGGTTAGTGTCGTGAGTTGGGAATACGTGGCATTTCGATTCGACCAGATGGTGATGATCGTGCGGCGGGCGAAAGG
>CBFHAS010000012.1:0-53323 GCA_965653625.1 uncultured Burkholderiaceae bacterium
CCGGCTGCGCGCCTTGCGCTCATCCCCGTTTCGGCCCGTCGAAATGCCACGTATTCCCAACTCACGACACTACTGTCGGGAGTTGGGAATACGTGGCAATGTCACGCAGTCGCGGGACAGGGCGCTCGTGATGCGGCACGTGGCGATGTTTCCCCGCGCGCTCAGCGACAGCAGGGCTTTCGACATCGCGCAGGCCATGCTGGAGGGCTTCAACCGCCACTACCAGCTGTTCCGCGAAACGAGTGCAGCGGCCAAGGAGCGCTTCGAACAGGCCGACTGGCACGGCCAGCAGCGCGCGCAGCGCGAGCGTATCGAGTTCTACGACAAGCGCGTGGACGAGGGCGCGGAGCGGCTGCAGACCGAGTTCAACGCCAGCGCGCTGTCCATGGACACCTGGCAGCAGGTCAAGCTTCACTACATCGGCCTGCTCACCAACCATCACCAGCCGGAACTGGCCGAGACGTTCTTCAATTCGGTCACCACGAAGATCCTGCACCGCAGCTATTTCAACAACGACTTCATCTTCGTGCGGCCGGCGATCTCCACCGAGTACATCGAGAACGACGAGCCGGCTTCGCTGCCCACCTATCGCGCCTACTACCCCACGCGCGAGACGCTGCGCGAGACCTGGCTGCGCATCGTCAACAACTTCCAGCTGCAGCGGCCTTTCGAAGACCTGGGGCGCGACGTCGACCACGTGCTCGGTGCGGTGATGGTGCAGCTGGGCGAGTTCCGCCCGCGCGCCAACTTCCAGATCCAGGTGCTGTCCAGCCTGTTCCTGCGCAACAAGGGTGCCTACGTCGTGGGCAAGGTGATCAACGGGTTCTGGGAGCTGCCGTTTGCGCTGCCCATCCTGTTCACGTCCCAAGGCCAGCTCGCCATCGATGCAGTGCTGTTCGGCGAAGACGATTTGCAGATGCTGTTCAGCTTCGCGCGGGCCTACTTCATGGTGAACATGGAGGTGCCTTCGGCGTACGTGCAGTTCCTGCGCTCGCTCATGCCGCGCAAGCCGCGCTCGGAGATCTACAGCGCGCTCGGGCTGCACAAGCAGGGCAAGAACCTGTTCTACCGCGACTTCCTGTACCACCTGCGTCATTCGAGCGACCGTTTCCGCATCGCGCCGGGCATCAAGGGCATGGTGATGCTGGTGTTCGACCTGCCGTCCTTCCCCTTCGTCTTCAAGGTGATCCGGGACAGCTTCCCGCCGCAGAAGGAAGGCATGACGCGCGAGCTCATCAAGAGCAAGTACTTCCTGGTGAAGACTCACGACCGCGTGGGCCGCATGGCGGACACGCTGGAATACTCGAACGTGGCGTTTCCCCGTGCGCGTTTCGAAGACGAGCTCATCGAGGAGCTCCGGCGCTGCTGCGGCAGCCTGTTCGAGGACGATGGCGACGACCTGGTGATCAGGCACCTGTACATCGAGCGCCGCATGGTGCCGCTCAACATCTACCTGCAAGACGCCACGCGCGAGCAGATAGAGCGGGCGGTGGTCGAGTACGGCAACGCCATCAAGGACCTGGTGGCGGCCAACATCTTCCCGGGCGACATGCTGTTCAAGAACTTCGGCGTCACCCGCCACGGCAAGATCGTCTTCTACGACTACGACGAGATTGAGTACCTCACCGAGTGCAACTTCCGCCGCGTGCCGCCGGCACCTACCGAGGAAGACGAGCTCTCGAGCGAGGTTTGGTACCGCGTGGGCCCGAAAGACGTGTTCCCCGAGACCTTCGCACCCTTCCTGCTTGGCAACCCGGCCATCCGCGAGGCGTTCATGAAGCACCATGCCGATCTGCTGGATGCCGCGTTCTGGCAAAGCCACAAGGAGCGCATCCTCACGGGCTACGTGTATGACGTGTTCCCGTATGACGCGAGCAAGCGTTTCAAGACGCAACGGCTGCGTGACGGGGTTGAAATCGGTCCCTTGATCGGGTGACCGGCCCGCCCCTATACCGGCGCGGGGCGGTCGGGCGCATGCCGTTCCTTGTTGACGTACCGGGCTCGCGGAGCACGCGTGCCCGGAGCATCATGGCGGCCTTGGCTCTCTCTTCACCGTTTCAACTCAGGAGCTTGTCATGTCCGAATCCGTCGTCATCGTCTCCGCCGCCCGCACGCCCATTGGCGGTCTGCTGGGTGATTTCTCGTCGCAGGCCGCGCACCAGCTCGGCGCCGTGGCCGTGAAGGCCGCGGTCGAGCGTGCCGGCATCACCGGCGACTCCGTCGACGAGGTGCTGCTGGGCAATTGCCTCCTGGCCGGCCAGGGCCAGGCTCCGGCGCGACAGGCAGCGCTGGGCGCGGGCCTGCCGCAATCGGCCGGCGCGGTGACGCTGTCGAAGATGTGCGGCTCCGGCATGCGCGCCATGATGTTCGCCCATGACATGCTGAGCGCGGGGTCGGCTGAAATCCTCGTGGCCGGCGGCATGGAAAGCATGACGAACGCACCGCACCTCAGCTTCGTGCGCAAGGGCGTCAAGTACGGCATGACGCAGCTGTACGACCACATGGCGCTCGACGGCCTGGAAGACGCCTATGAAAAGCTCCCCGGCGGCGTGGGGAAGGCCATGGGCGTGTTCGCCGAGGACTGCGTGGCCAAGTACCAGCTCAGCCGCGAAGCCATGGACCGTTTCGCTATTGCCTCCACCGAGCGCAGCAAGCAGGCCAACGAGGACGGCAGCTTTGGCTGGGAGATCGCGCCCGTCACCCTGCCCGGCAAGGCGGGCGACACGGTAGTGAAATTCGACGAGCAACCCTTCAAGGCCAAGCTCGACAAGATTCCGGGGCTGAAGCCCGCGTTCAAGAAGGACGGCAGCATCACCGCGGCCACCTCGTCCTCCATCTCGGATGGCGCCGCCGCACTGGTGCTGATGCGCGAGTCCACTGCCGCGAAACTGGGCTGCAAGCCGGTGGCGCGCATCGTCGGGCACGCCGTGCACGCGCAGGCGCCGAACTGGTTCACCACCGCGCCGGTGGGGGCCATCGACAAGCTGCTCAAGAAGACCGGCTGGGCCGCCAAGGACGTGGACCTGTGGGAGGTCAACGAGGCGTTCGCCGCGGTGACCATGGCGGCCATGGCCGAATTCAAGCTGCCGCACGAGATCGTCAACGTGCACGGCGGCGCGGTGGCGCTGGGCCACCCCATCGGCGCCAGCGGTGCGCGCATCGTCGTGACGCTGCTGGGCGCGCTGCGCAAGCGCGGGCTGAAGAAGGGCGTGGCGTCGCTGTGCATCGGTGGCGGCGAGGCGACGGCGATGGCGGTCGAATTGCTTTGAAGCGCATCAGCGCCGGGCCGACGTGCCCGCGCTCGGGACATCGTCGCGGGCAGGGTCGACGTGCTGCTCGATGGCGCGTCGATACAGCCCCCCTGGCCAGCCCCAGCTGCGCATCATTCGGTGGCCGACGACCAGCGCTCCCCGGCGCTGAACGACATGCCGACCTTTGCCGAGGCGGTGACTGCCCGCGATGAACGCGGGGGTGTGGTTCCCGGTGAAAGCGCCTCCGGGCACGCCAAATGCTGGGTTGCCCACGCGATCCACGAGGCGCTCATCGTGGTTGACGCCCCGTAGCGCCGCGACCCACGCATGCGCATGAGCGGCTGCACATGAACATCATCATCCTCGGCGCGGGCCGCGTGGGCGAGAGCGTGGCCGAGAGCCTGGTCACCGAGCGCAACGACATCACGGTGATCGACACCGACCCGCAGCGCCTGGGCGAACTGCAGGAGCGGCTCGACCTGCGCGGCGTCACCGGAAACGGCATCCAGCCTTCGGTGCTGGAGGCTGCGGGCGCGGCCGACGCCGACATGCTCATCGCCTGTGCGCCGCTCGACGAGACCAATCTCGTGGCCTGCAAGGTGGCACACGATGTGTTCAACATCCCGACCACCATCGCCCGCGTGCGGTCGCCCGAGTTCCAGCAAGACAGCCCGCTCATGGCGCGCGCCGGCTTTGCGGTCGACGCGGTGATCTGCCCCGAGGCTTCGGTGACGCGCTACATCCGCAAGCTCATCGAATACCCCGAGGCGCTGCAGGTGCTCCAGTTTGCCGAGGGCCGCGTGAGCCTGATCGCGGTGCGCGCGTTCAGCGGCGCGCCGATGGTCGAGCACGCGATCGCCGAGCTGCCCCGGCTGGTGCCCGGTGTCGACATGCGGCTGGTGGCCATCTACCGCACCGACGAGCGCGGCATGGACCAGCAGGTGCTGTGTGATGGCGATACCCGCATCGAACCGGGTGACGAGGTGTTCGTGCTCGCCGCCACGAAGGACATCCGGCGCGTGCTCGACACCCTGCGCCGGCGCGATGCGCCGGTCAAGCGCGTGATGATTGCCGGCGGCGGACGAGTGGGTCTGCGGCTGGCGCGAGACGTGCGCGGCCAGTACCGCGTGAAGATCGTGGAGGCCGACGCCAAGCGCTGCGAATACCTCATCACCCAGCTGCCGGCCGACATACTGGTGCTGCACGGCGACAGCACCGACGAGGAACTGCTGGAGGAGGAGAACGTGCGAGACGTCGACCTCTTCCTGGCGCTCACGAGCGATGACGAAGACAACATCATGGCCTGCCTGCTGGCCAAGCGAATGGGCGCCAAGCGGGTGCTCGCGCTGCTCAACCGCCGGGCCTACGCGGATCTGGTACAGGGCACGCAGATCGACATCGCGCTGGCGCCGTCGCAGGCTGTGATCGGCGTGCTGCTAGCGCACGTGCGGCGGGGCGACGTGGAGGCGGTCTACAGCCTGCGGCACGGTGCCGCCGAAGCGCTGCAGACCGTGGCGCACGGCGACCGCAAGTCTTCCAGGGTGGTGGGGCGGTGTGTCGGGGAACTGCGCTTGCCCGAGGGCGCGCAGATCGGTGCGATCGTGCGCGGCGAGGGCGAGGAAGCGCGGGTCATCATCCCGCATCACGACACTGTCATCGAAACCGACGATCACGTCGTCGTGTTCGTGCCGCACAAGCGCATGGTGCGCGAAGTGGAGAGGCTGTTCCAGGTCGGGGCGACGTTTCTTTGAACACCCGGGCGGCGTAAAAGAGGCTGTCTGACCCCGACACGGCATGCCGAAACGGGGCGATTGCCGCGCTTCTGTGGCAGGGCACTACATCATGGCGTGAGCGAAGCCCACAAGCAGCATGGCGCAGGCGGCGAAGAGCACCAGGACCCAGTTGGGAAGAAAGCCCTGCGGTGCGCGGATTGGGCGTTGACGGTGTTTGTCAGTCATGTGTGTTCCCGCATCTGCATGCGCCGCCCGTTGCGGCGCGATGTGTCCGAACGCGGTGCTCGGACTGTCCGATGCGGGCAATAGCGAGCGCCGTGCCAGGCTTGACCGCTGGTCCGCGCCGCGCTCAGGCAGCGGGTTGAGCTGGCCCGACGCTGGCCATCGCCTCGCCGAGGCGGATGGGCCTATCGGGTGCCCATTGAGCGTTGAAGCGCAGGTCTCCAGGCGGAAAGAGCATCACCACCGTGGAGCCGAGCTGGAAGCGCCCCATCTCCTGGCCTTGTGCGAGCTCGATCCTGCGGTCTTCGTAGTGCCACGCGCGCACGCCGGGCAGGCGAGGTGGTGTGACCACGCCGTGCCAGACCGTGGCCACGCTGCCCACGATGGTGGCGCCCACCAGCACCATGACAAATGGGCCGCGTGCTGATTCGAACACGCACACCACGCGCTCGTTGCGTGCGAACAGCCCCGGGATGCCGCGCGCAGTGGGCGGGTTCACCGAGAACAGGGCGCCCGGCACGTGGATCATGCGCACGAGCCTGCCGTCGCAGGGCATGTGGATGCGGTGGTAGTCGCGCGGCGCGAGGTACAGCGTGGCGAAGTGGCCATGGTCGAAGCGCGCGGCCAGGTTTGCGTCTCCGCCGACCAGGGCCACCGCCAGGTAGTGGTGGCCCTTGGCCTGCAGGATCTTGCTGCCGTCCATGGCACCGAAGCGGCTGATCGCGCCGTCCACCGGGCAGATCAGGTCGGCCCGGGCCAGCGGCCTGGCGCCGGGTTTCAGCGCGCGGGTGAAGAACTCGTTGAAGGTGGCGTAGCGGGTGATATCGGGATCGGCCGCTTCGCTCATGTTCACGCCGTACTTGCCGACGAACCAGCGGATCGCCGCCGTCGTCAGCGCGCCGCCGCGTGCCGAGGCTGCCTTGCCCGCCAGCGCGGTGAGGGCGCGCTTGGGCAGCGCGTATTGGTGCAGGACGGCGATGCGATGGCGCATGGGGCGAAGCGAAAGCAAAGGGCCGCATTATGGGCAACGCGGTTTCGTCGAAGCCATCCCCCATGGGCTCTGACCGTGGGAGTCGATAAGCTCGCGCAAACTCCACCCCGCGCGCTACCGTAAGCCACTCAAGGAGACTGCATGCCGGCGTTCGCGTCCAAGCTGAACCCTCGCTCCGACGATTTCCGCGCCCATGCCGCCGCCATGAAGGCGCTGGTGGACGATCTCAACGCGCGCTTGGCGCAAGTCGCGCAAGGCGGCGGCGAAGGCCCGCGCGCCAGGCACGTGGCGCGCGGCAAGCTGCTGCCGCGGGACCGCGTGCAGATGCTGCTCGATCCCGACACGCCCTTCCTTGAAATCGCGCCGCTCGCCGCACTGGGCATGTACCAGGACGAGGCGCCCGGCGCCGGCCTCATCGCCGGGGTGGGCCGAGTGTCGGGTGTCGAATGCATGGTGGTGTGCAACGACGCCACCGTGAAGGGTGGTACTTACTACCCCATGACGGTGAAGAAGCATTTGCGCGCGCAGGAGATCGCGCAGCACAACCGGCTGCCCTGCATCTACCTCGTGGATTCGGGCGGCGCCAACCTGCCCAACCAGGACGAAGTCTTCCCCGATCGCGACCACTTCGGCCGCATCTTCTTCAACCAGGCGCAGATGAGCGCCCTGGGCATCCCGCAGATCGCCGTGGTGATGGGCTCGTGCACGGCGGGCGGCGCCTACATGCCGGCGATGAGCGACGAGTCCATCATCGTCAAGGAGCAGGGAACCATCTTCCTGGCCGGGCCGCCGCTGGTGAAGGCGGCCATCGGCGAGGTGGTCAGCGCCGAGGAACTGGGCGGCGGCGACGTGCACACGCGCCTGTCAGGCGTAGCTGATCACCTGGCGCACAACGACACCCACGCGCTGGCCTTGGCGCGTACGGCGGTGGCGCACCTGAACTGGAAGAAGGAGGTTCCGCTGCGCTGCGTCGCGCCGCGCGAGCCGCTGTTCGATGCGCAGGAGCTGCTCGGGATCATCCCGACTGACACGCGCAAGCCCTTCGACGTGCGCGAGATCGTGGCGCGCATCGTCGACGGCAGCGAGTTCGAGGAGTTCAAGGCGCGCTACGGCACCACGCTGGTCACCGGTTTTGCGCACATCGAAGGCATGCCCGTGGGCATCGTGGCCAACAACGGCGTGCTTTTCTCGGAGTCGGCCCTGAAGGGCGCGCACTTCATCGAGCTGTGCTGCCAGCGCAAGGTGCCGCTGGTGTTCCTTCAGAACATCACCGGCTTCATGGTGGGCCGCAAGTACGAAGCCGAGGGCATCGCCAAGCACGGCGCGAAGATGGTGACCGCGGTGTCCACCGCCAACGTACCCAAGTTCACGGTCATCATCGGCGGCAGCTTCGGTGCGGGCAACTACGGCATGTGCGGCCGGGCGTTCGCGCCACGCTTTCTCTGGATGTGGCCCAACGCGCGCATCTCCGTCATGGGCGGCGAGCAGGCCGCCAGCGTGCTGGCCACCGTGCGCCGCGACGGCATCGAGGCCCGCGGCGGGCAATGGAGTCCCGAGGAGGAGGCGGCGTTCAGGCAGCCCATCCTCGATCAGTTCGAGCGACAGGCGCATCCGTACTACTCGAGCGCGCGGCTGTGGGACGACGGAGTGATCGATCCGGCCGACACGCGCCGCGTGCTGGCGCTGGCGATCTCCGCCAGCCTCAATGCGCCCATCCCCGACGCCCGCTTCGGCGTCTTCCGCATGTGAGTCACGCTTCATGAAGGACTACTTCGCCACCCTGGCCCGCTACAACGTCTGGGCCACGCGCAAGCTCTTCGCTCACGTCGATGCGCTGCCGGAAGACGACTACCGCCGCGACGCGGGGATGTTCTTTCGCAGCGTGCATGGCACGCTCAACCACCTGCTGGCGGCCGAGCATCTGATCTGGTACCCGCGCTTCGCCGAGAACGTGTCCAACCGCCTCGCACTGAATGAGGAGGTCGAACGCGATCGCGCCCGCTTGAGTGAGCGGCTGCTGGAAGGCGCGGGCCGCTGGCCGGCGCTGATCGCCTCGTTCGACGACGCCCGCTTCCCCGGCCAGCTGCAATACACCACCACGCGTGGCGTGGCGCAATCCCTGCCCTTCGCCGCCACGCTGGGCCATGTGTTCAACCATGGCACCCACCACCGCGGTCAGATCAGCGCGGCCCTCACCGCGATGGGGCATGCCTGCCCGGAGCTGGACCTGGTGTGGATGCTGCAGGAGGAGTCGCGCGCATGAACGCCTTCGCCACGCTGGCTGTGTATGGGCTATCGCCGCCGACCGCGCGTGCGTCCAGGGCAAGGACGGCGTGCCATCCTTCTTTCGCAGGCCGGCACGGCTGCATGCACTGAGGCTGAAGCGACATGGATCTCGACACCTCCGAACTCATCGCCATCGCCGCGGCCCTCGGCTGGGCCAGCGGGCTGCGTCTGTACGCGGTCGTCTTTCTCACCGGCCTCGCAGGCCAAATGGGATGGGTGGATCTGCCGGCGGGCCTGCGCGTGCTGGAGCATCCGGCCATGCTGTCGGCCAGCGGCTTCATGCTGTTCGTGGAGTTCTTCGTGGACAAGCTGCCCGGCGTGGACACGTTGTGGGACGTGGTCCACACCGTCGTCCGCATTCCCGCGGGTGCGGCACTGGCCGCAGGTGTATTCGGCGCCGACCACGCCACCTTGGCGATGGTGGCCGGGCTGCTGGGCGGCACGCTGGCAGCAACCAGCCATGTGGCCAAGACCACCACACGCGCGGCGGTGAATACCTCGCCCGAGCCGTTTTCCAACGTGGGCCTGTCGCTCGTGGGTGACGGCATGGTGCCGTTCGCGCTGTGGCTGTCGTGGGAACACCCGCTGTGGTTCTTCGGCATGCTCGCCGCCATGCTGATGCTCATGGTCGCACTCACCATGGCCTTCGCGAAGTTCCTGCGCTTGCTGCTTCGGCGCTGGCAAGACCGAAGGTCCGGCGAGGGCTCGACGGTGGGCGAGTGGGAGCAGGGGCGCTGATGTTCGGCAAGATCCTCATCGCCAACCGGGGCGAGATCGCCTGCCGCGTGGCGGCCACCGCGCGCCGCATGGGCATCCGCACCGTGGCGGTCTACTCCGATGCGGATGCCGACGCCCGGCACGTTCATGCCTGCGACGAGGCCGTGCGCCTCGGGCCTGCAGTGCCCGCGCAGAGCTACCTTCGCGGCGATCGGGTCATCGAGGCCGCTCTGGCCACCGGCGCGCAGGCCATCCATCCCGGCTACGGCTTCCTGAGCGAAAACGCGGCCTTCGCGCAAGCCTGCACCGACGCCGGACTCGTCTTCATCGGCCCGCCGCCCGCGGCCATCGAGGCCATGGGTCTGAAGGCCGAATCCAAGCGGCTGATGGAGAAGGCTGGCGTGCCGCTCGTGCCCGGCTACCACGGCGCCGACCAGGATGCGCGGCGGCTCGCACAGGAGGCCGGGCGCATCGGCTATCCGGTGCTCATCAAGGCCAGTGCGGGGGGTGGGGGCAAGGGCATGCGCGTCGTGGATGCGGCGGACAACTTCGATGCGGCGCTCGTGTCATGCCGGCGAGAGGCCCTCAACAGCTTCGGCAACGATGCGGTGATCATCGAGCGTTACCTCACCCGCCCTCGGCACATCGAAATCCAGGTGTTCGGCGATTCGCACGGCCGGCTGGTCCATCTGTTCGAGCGCGACTGCTCCGTGCAGCGTCGCCACCAGAAGCTGCTGGAGGAGGCGCCCGCACCGGGTCTGACCGAGACGCGCCGCCGTGCCATGGGCGAGGCCGCGGTGGCCGCTGCGAAAGCCGTGTGCTACATCGGCGCTGGCACCGTGGAGTTCATCGCCGAGCCCACGGATGATGGCGACCTGCGTTTCTACTTCATGGAGATGAACACGCGGCTGCAGGTGGAGCACCCGGTCACCGAAGCCATTACCGGGCTGGACCTGGTGGAGTGGCAGTTGCGCGTGGCGGCCGGCGAGCCGCTGCCGCTGTCGCAGGAAGACCTGCGCCTGCGCGGCCATGCCATCGAAGCGCGCATCTGCGCCGAGAACCCCGACGCCGGGTTTCTGCCGGCCACCGGCCGCCTGGCGGTGTATCGCCCGCCGCCGGCAACGCAGTTCCGCAACGCCGAGATCAACGGCGCGGCCCCCATGCCGTTCGTGCGGCTCGACGCCGGCGTGCGCGAGGGCGACGCAGTCACGCCGCACTACGACCCGATGCTCGCCAAGCTCATCGTGTGGGGCGCCGACCGGGTGCAGGCGCTGGCCCGGCTGGATGCCGCGCTGGCCGAAATGCATATCGTGGGCGTGCACCACAACGTCGGCTTCCTGCGCCGTGTGGTGGCGAGCCGGTCCTTCGCAGGCGCTCAGCTCGACACAGCACTGATCGAGCGCGAGCGTGAGGCCCTCTTCAATGTGCCCCCACTGCCGCTGGAGTTGGCCGCGGCCGGCGTGGTGGCGCACGCGCTGGCCGCCGAGAAGGCCCTGCAGACGGAGGATCCCTGGTCGCGCCGCGACGGCTGGCGCCTGCATGGCGCGGCGCTGCGGCGTTTCGATCTGCTCGCGCAAGGCGGTCACCACGTGGCGCGCGTCGAGCGCAGTCACCGCGGCACGATGGCGCTGGCCATCGGCGACAGCCGCTGGCCCTTCGCCGCCGTCGCACTGGGCGGCGCCCGGCACGACGTGACGCTGGGCGAGCAGCGTCACCGGCTGTCGGTGTATGCCACCGGCGAGCGATTCACCGTGTTCGGCCGCGACGGATCGGCGGTCGTGCAGGAGATAGACCCCATCGCGCATGCAGCGGACGGCGCGGCTGAAGGCGGGCGGCTCACGGCTCCGATGCCGGGCAAGGTGGTCGCCTTCCTGACCCGGGCTGGCGACGCGGTGAGGCTGGGCCAGCCGTTGGCGGTGATGGAGGCCATGAAGATGGAGCACACCATCACGTCGCCGCGCGATGGCACGGTGGCCGAGCTGCTCTACGCGGTGGGCGATCAGGTGAGTGAGGGCGGCGAGCTGTTGAGGCTGGCGCCGGCATGAAGCCGGCATCGGCCCTTGCGCCTGAGGTCAGCGCGGCCTGAGGCGGCGCAGCCAATGGGCCGGCGAGGCCCACCGCCACGGGGCCTCCGCGGCGTCGAGCGGTGCGGGCGCGCTGAGCGAGAAGCCGGTGGTCTGGGCGCCCCAGCCCGTGTCCTGCGCCGGGGGGCGCTTTGCAGTAGGCCGGCTGGCGCGTTCGTACTCGCGTGCCAGCCGCATCAGTTCGGCATCGCCCGAAGCCTGGCAGACCCACAGCACTTCGCGCGCCTGGGAACGATGGCGCAGCATGGCGCCCACATCGATGCCTTCGCCCAGGTGGCGAAGAAGCGCAAAGTGGATTCTCGTGGCGAGGCGAAGGCGGGTGTTGGGGTCTTGCATCTTTCCTCCGACGGCCCGATGTTCAAGGCGGCCCGGCACGAAGACCACCCCTCATTGAGGTGGACGAATTCATTCCGAGCGAGACTGTACTGATGATTCCAAATCGAGTGACCCTGGTGGATGTAGGCCCGCGCGATGGGTTGCAAAACGAGAAGCAGCCGGTCGGCACGGCGCACAAGATCGAGCTGGTGCACCGGCTGCAGGACGCGGGGCTGCGCGAGATCGAGGTGACCAGCTTCGTGAGCCCGAAGTGGGTGCCACAGATGGCCGACAACGTGCAGGTGATGGCCGGGCTTCGCCGCAAGCCGGGCGTGCGGTATGCGGTGCTGGTGCCCAACATGAAGGGCCTGGAGGCGGCGCTTGCGGCGCCGCGCGAGCAATGGCCCGACGAAGTGGTGGTGTTCGGCGCGGCCAGCGAAGCCTTCAGCCAGCGCAACATCAACTGCAGCATCGAGGAAAGCATCGAGCGCTTCCGCCCGGTCGTGGCCGCTGCGCACGAGGCGGGGCTCAGGGTGCGCGGTGCCATCTCGTGTGCGGTGGGCTGCCCTTACCAGGGCGAAGTTCCTGCTGAGGCGGTGGAGCGGGTGGCGGGGCTGATGAAAGACATCGGCGTCGACCATTGCGGCGTGGCCGACACCATCGGCACGGGCACGCCCCCCAAGGTGCAGGCGGCGATGGAGCGGGTGCTGAAGCACTACCCCGTGGCCGAAGTCAGCGGGCATTTCCACGACACCTACGGGCAGGCACTGGTCAACATCCACGCCTGCCTGCCGATGGGCATTGCCACCTTCGACGCCAGCGTGGCGGGCCTGGGAGGCTGCCCCTATGCCAAGGGCGCGACTGGCAACGTCGCCACCGAGGACGTAGTGCACCTGCTGCATGGGCTGGGCATCGAGACCGGCATCGACCTCGATGCGCTGGTGGATGCGGGCAAGTACATCTCCGATGTGCTCGGACGGCCGCCCGTCTCGCGTGCCGCCCGGGCGCTGCTCGCCAAGCGATCGTCATGATGCGCGCTGCGCGCACCGGCCTCGACCCACGTCAGCCGCTTTGGACATAAGCTGAATCGAATGCGCTTTCGCACACCCTTTCAATGCGGTGTGCGCGGGGCGGGTGGTCAGTACGGCAGGAGCAGCCATGTCACGCAACCTCGAATCCGGCGACGCCTCGCACGTCGTCACGCTGGCGATGGTGGCCCAGGCCGCCGGTGTCTCGCCCAGCACCGTGTCGCGGATCCTCACGGGCCATGCCCGCGTGAGCGATGACAAGCGCAAGTCGGTTGAAGAGGCGATTGCGCGATTGAACTACCAGCCCAACGTGCTGGCCCGAGGGCTGGCGCAGGGCCGCACGCTCACCGTCGGCGTGCTCACCCAGGACATCGACAGCCCGTTTTGTACGCAGGCGCTGCGCGGCGTCGAGGATGCCCTGGCCGGCACCGGCATGACGCCGCTGTTCGCCAGCGGGCACTGGAATGTGCAGGACGAAGCGGAGCGAATGTCGCATCTGCTGGCCCGCCGGGTCGACGGCATCGTGGTGCTCACCGGCCGGCTCACCGACGAGCAGATCCACGAGTACGCCCGGCGTGTGCCCATCGTCGTGGCCGGCCGCAGCCTCAAGGGGCACAACATCACAAGCCTGCGGCTCGAAGACTTCAAGGGTGCCTGGCTGGCCACGCGGCACCTCATCGAGCTCGGTCACCGCCGCATCGCGCATATCGCCGGGCCCGAGGACCACGCCGATTCACTGGAGCGCCTGAACGGCTATCGCCAGGCGCTGGAGGACGCGGGCATCGAGCCTGACCCCAGGCTGGTGGTGCATGCCGATTTTCACGAGCAAAGCGGCGTGGTGGCGATGAACCAGCTGCTGGAGGCGCATCAGCCTTTCAGCGCGGTCTTTGCCTCCAATGACCAGGCCGCCTACGGCGCACGCCTTGCGCTGTACGAGCACCAGATCCGCGTGCCCGAAGACGTGTCGCTGATCGGCTTCGAAGACCTGCCCGGCTCGCGCTACGCCATTCCGCCGCTGTCCACCGTGCACCAGCCCGTATATGAGCTGGGCCAGGCGGCTGCACGCATGCTGCTCAAGATGATCGAAGGCGGCAAGACGCGCATCGCACTGCCCGAGCCGCATCTGGTGCCGCGAGACAGCACGCAGCGGCTGCAGGCGTGAGCGAAGGAAGCAGACCCCGGCCCGAGGGCTTTCTCCTCGTGACGCAGGCGCTGGCCGCCGCTGGGCATCCGCATGCACCGGTGTTCCTGGAGGTGTCGGCCCGCACTTCGCAGGAGGCGGCCGATGCGTTGGGCATCAAGGTCGGGCAGATCGCCAAGGGCGTGATCTTCAGGCGCCGGGCCGACGATGTTGCAGTGCTCGTGATTGCTTCGGGCGACCGGCGGGTGGACGAGCACAAGATCGCTGCACTCGTGGGCGCGGTGGGGCGGGCCGATGCGCAGTTCGTGAAGGCGCGCACCGGCTTTTCCATCGGCGGCGTGGCTCCGGTCGCGCACGCCATGCCGCCCGTCACGCTCATCGATCGCGAGCTGTTCCGCTTCGAAGAGATCTGGGCCGCCGCGGGGCATCCCAATGGCGTATTCCGTCTCACGCCGGCGCAGCTGCAATCCCTCACCGCTGCGCCGGTGGTCGACGTGGTGGTCTCTGGTGCTGTGGTGAGCTCTGCATAGAAGCTTGCACGCCGGAGGTACCCGGCCGTTGCGCAGCAGCAGGGCCTTCAGGCGGTGGCGTGCATTGCGCTGTTCGCGCACCGAATCCTCGCGGGCACGCAGCATGTCGCACACGGCTTCATCAGCAGGACCAGGGCACGCGCACGGCAAGGTCGTTGGAGCGGGCCGGCCGGACGAGCTTCATGGCGTCGCGCCGATCAATCTTGATGCGCTCGTCTGAAAGCTCTTGGAATCGATGACGGCGCCACGACGTGACAGTCCCAGCCGAGTGCGGTGAAGTGGCGCTGCAAAGCCGCAGGGGCCGGCCTCGTACACGATGTGCAGCTTGTGACCGGCGCTGACCAGCTTGCGCATCGACTTGGCCACCGCATCGACGCCTCAACGAACCGTTTCGAGGTGGCGCACCTCGGCGCCGCCTGGCGCGTCGGGTACCGCGATGTCGATGCTGCCCTTGTGAGGACCTACGAACAGAGTGCTAGATTTCTGCATGGGTCCTCGCAAATTCGCGCCCCCGGCGTGCAACCTACGTTGTTGCAGGGGACGGACCGCCCGAATTCACGAAGCCATCTTGTCTAGAGCGCATCTCACATGCGGCATCCACTGCCACCCATAGAGCTGAAGGCGGCGACAAGGGCTGACGCTGAGGCGTTGGTCGCTCTGCGGATCGAGGCGATGCGCGAGAGTCTTGAGCGCATCGGACGGTTTGATCCAACGCGTGCCCGCGAACGCTTCTTGTCAAGCTACTCACCGGAGCATACGCGCCATGTCGAGTTCAACGCGGTACGCGTTGGCTTCGTTGTGGTTAAGCCGTGCGAGCAGGGTCTACTTCTGGACCACCTGTATGTTCATCCCAGCGCGCAAAACCAGGGCATCGGTGCAGCAGTGCTCGCTCATGTCTTGGCAGAAGCCGATGCAAGCGGTCGTCAGGTGCGACTCGGGGCACTGCGTGGGAGCGACTCGAACCGCTTCTATGCAAGGCATGGGTTCGTCCAAGTCGAACAAGGTGAGTTCGACAACTACTACGTCCGTCGGAGCCAGCATGCAAGGTGGAGCGGGCCAACCGGGCCAGCTTCATGGCGTCGCGCCGATCGGTCTTGATGCGCTCGCCTGAAGGTCGTGGAATCGATGACGTCGCCACGACGTGACAGTCCCAGCCGGCGCTGCAGGACAAAGCCGCAGGGGCCGGCCTCGTACACGAGGTGCAGCTTGTGACCGGCGCTGACCAGCTTGCGCATCGACTTGGTCACCGCATCGACGCCTCAACGAACCGTCCCGCAGCGTACCTCGGCGCCGCGTGGCGCATCGGCTGCCGCGATGTCGATGCAGTCCTTGTGAACGTCCAGATCCACGAACAGAGTGCTAGATTTCTGATGGTCCGTCTACTCGCAAATTCGCAACAACCCGACCGACCATCGGTCCGGTGCGTTGGTTTAGCTCGGCACGCCCCGGCGTGCAACCTACGT
This sequence comes from uncultured Burkholderiaceae bacterium, assembly GCA_965653625.1. Taxonomy (GTDB): domain Bacteria; phylum Pseudomonadota; class Gammaproteobacteria; order Burkholderiales; family Burkholderiaceae_C; genus Albitalea. Next base: position 15,762 of record CBFHAS010000012.1, read on the forward strand.
TGTTGCAGGGGACGGACGGTCCGCATTCACGAAGCCCTCTTGTCTGGGCGTCATAACACCGGATCTGCACATGCTTCTTGCTGTCGCGCTTCTTACAGCCATCGGCGCCGGAACGGTGGGCGGAGTGTTCTTTGCTTTCTCCACCTTCGTCATGAAGGCTCTCGGCGGGCTGCCAGTGAACCAAGGTGTGGCCGCAATGCAGCGCATCAATGTCGTTGTTCTCAATGGTCAGCTTCTTGGCTTGTTTGTGGGCACAGCGCTTACGTCCGTCGCCTGCATCGGCGTGTCATTCTTCGCTGCGAGCCCGCCGCTATCGGCGATGCTTCTTGCCGGCGGTCTGCTCTACCTGTGCGGCTCATTCATCGTCACCATCGCGTTCAACGTCCCCCGGAACAACCACTTGGCTGCCCTCGCCGCCGAATCAGCGGAGGCTGCCGCCTATTGGCCGGTCTACGTACGGGAGTGGTTGAGGTGGAACCATGTGAGAACACTGGCGTCGATCGCATCTGCTGCGTGCAGTGCAACGGCGCTCGCATACTGAATCTGAATCGGTTCGCGTCTTCTCAGCGAATGATGCCCAACCCCTCCATAGGGCGCACCCGAGCCCGCCGGATAACAATTCCCCGATGCTTCCGTCGCCCGTACCCAGTCCCTGCATCAACATCTGCCGCATGAATCAAGACACCGGCTGGTGCGAAGGTTGCCTGCGCACCCGCAACGAAATCGCCGCATGGTCCGGGATGGATGATGCGTCCAAGCTCAATGTGTGGGCTCTGCTGGACGAGCGCCGCCGCCTGCTGCCACCGGTTCCAACCGTTCCCGCGGTACCGCCGCCATGAAGCACATCACCTTCTGGTTCGACGCCGTCTCGCCCTTCGCCTACCTCGCTTTCGAGCGCCTGCCGCAGGCCTTGGAGGGGCTGTCGTACAGCGTCGACTACCAACCGGTGCTGCTGGCCGGGCTGCTGGCGCACTGGGGCCAGAAGGGGCCGGCAGAGATCGAGCCCAAGCGGGCATGGACCTTCCGGCACGTGCACTGGCTGGCGCATCGCCATCGCATCGTGCTGCACACGCCCGCCCGGCATCCCTTCAACCCGCTCGGGCTCATGCGCCTGGCGCTGGCCAGTGCGCCGGAAGGCTTCACGCCCAGCCGCCATGTGTGCGAGCAGATCCTGCGCCATGCCTGGTGCGGCGGCGGGGATGCGGAAGATCCGCAGCGAATGACCAACCTCGCCGCGCGCCTAACCCCGGTGCACGATCCGCAGGCGCCGCGAGTGAAGCAGGCCCTGCGCGAGGCCACCGACCGGGCCGTGGCGCGGGGTCTCTTCGGCGTGCCCACACTGGAAGTCGACGGGCGCCTGTTCTGGGGCTTGGATTCGCTGGAGATGGTGGCCGCCTACCTGCGCGGCGATCCGTGGTTCGACGGTCCGGCATGGCACGAGGCGGCCGTCGCGCCGCCCGGTGTGCAGCGCAAGAGCTGATCGGCGCCGCGTGTTGTCCCGCGTGCTGTCATAAGGCCCGGTCGTCGAGCGTGCCGCGCTGTTCCATCGCGTTCATCTCGGCCAGGCACGCGATGCACAGGCAGCGGTCGTAGCGTTCGCGCAGCAGGGCAAGCGTTTCGGCGCTCAGGCGCAAGCCGGCGCAGGCGCAGGGGCCGGGTTCATGGGCACCGCAGTGGAACGACCGTTGGCAACGCGGGCACGTGGATTGCGGATTCATGCGCGGTCGATGTCGGAAAACCCCAGTATGGCCCGGACGGTGAAAGCCGTTACGCTGGTTGTCATCTGGCGAGGCCTGTCGGCCACCCCGCGTGCCTCGCTGTGCGGCCCCACATCCACCATCCGCAGATGGGGCTGCCACGGTAAGGAGCGCATCGAATGGGTGTTCACCAGCGGCTTCGCCTGCACGTGCCCGAGCCCACCGGCCGGCCGGGGCATCCCACCGATTTCTCCTATCTGCGCCTGTCGCCGGCCGGGGCGGTGAGGCGCCCGCCCGTCGACACCGCGCCGGCCGACACCAACGACCTGGTCTATGCACTTGTGCGCGTGCTCGACGACGAGGGCCAGGCCGTCGGGCCCTGGGATCCGCAGGCCGATTCCCAGCTGCTGCGCCGCGGCCTGCGCGCGATGATGAAGACGCGCATCTTCGATGCCCGCATGTTCATCGCGCAGCGGCAGAAGAAAATCTCGTTCTACATCCAGTGCCTGGGCGAGGAAGCCATCGCCTGTGCGCAGGCGATGGCGCTGCACCACGGCGACATGTGTTTTCCCACCTACCGTCAGCAGGGGCTGCTGCTCTCGCGCGACGACGTGTCAATGGTGGAGATGATGTGCCAGCTCATGTCGAACGGGCGCGATCCGCTCAAGGGTCGACAGCTGCCGGTGATGTATTCGATGAAGCGCGCCGGCTTCTTCAGTATCTCGGGCAACCTCGCCACGCAGTTCAGTCAGGCGGTGGGCTGGGCGATGGCCTCGGCCATCAAGGGCGACACGCGCATCGCCTCGGCCTGGATCGGCGACGGCGCGACCGCCGAGGCCGACTTCGACACCGCGCTCACCTTTGCCCATGTGTACCGCGCGCCGGTGATCCTGAACGTGGTGAACAACCAGTGGGCCATCTCCACCTTCCAGGCCATCGCCGGCGGAGAGGCCACCACCTTCGCCGCGCGCGGCGTGGGCTGCGGCATCGCTTCGCTGCGCGTGGACGGCAACGACTTTCTCGCGGTGCTGGCGGCTTCGCGCTGGGCGGCAGAGCGTGCACGCAGCAACCTGGGGCCCACGCTCATCGAATGGGTGACCTACCGCGCCGGCGCGCATTCCACCTCCGACGATCCCTCGCGCTACCGCCCGGCCGACGACTGGACGCGCTTCCCGCTGGGCGACCCGATCGCGCGTTTGCGGCGGCACCTGAGCGCCATTGGGGCGTGGTCCGACGACGAGCATGCGCAGGCGCAGAGCGAGCTGGAGATGCAGGTCGCTGCCGCGCAGAAGGAGGCGCAGAGCCACGGCACGCTGGCCGACGGGCACATCCCACCGCTCGCGTCGATGTTCGAGGACGTCTACAAGGACATGCCGGCGCACCTGCACGAGCAGCTGCGGCAGGCGGGAGGGTGACCATGGCAGCTCACGACGCACTGACTGCTTTGAAGGGCCAGCCTTCTCGCGCCGACGAGTCCTCTCTCCCCTCGGAAGAGGGCCGGGGAGAGAGCGAGAAGACATTCATGACCATGATCCAGGCCCTACGCTCGGCCATGGATGTGATGCTTGAGCGCGACCCCAACGTGGTGGTCTTCGGCCAGGACGTGGGCTACTTCGGCGGCGTGTTCCGCTGTACCGAGGGGCTGCAGGCGCGCCACGGCAGCTCGCGCGTGTTCGACGCGCCCATTTCAGAAGGCGGCATCGTGGGCGTGGCGGTCGGCATGGGGGCCTATGGTCTGCGCCCGGTGGTGGAGATCCAGTTCGCCGACTACGTCTACCCCGCCTCCGACCAGATCGTGTCCGAGGCCGCGCGTCTGCGCTATCGGTCGGTGGGCGATTTCACTGCGCCCATCACCATGCGCATGCCTTGCGGCGGCGGCATCTACGGCGGGCAGACGCACAGCCAGAGCCCCGAGGCGCTGTTCACCCATGTCTGCGGCATCCGCACGGTGATGCCGTCCAATCCCGTCGATGCCAAGGGCTTGCTCATCGCGGCCATCGAATGCGACGACCCGGTGATATTCCTGGAGCCGAAACGTTTGTACAACGGGCCATTCGACGGCCACCACGACCGGCCGGTGGTGCCCTGGGGCAAGCACCCGCTGGCCGAGGTGCCCACCGGCTACTACTCGGTGCCGCTTGAGTCGGCGGCGGTGTTCCGCGAGGGCCGCGACGTGACGGTGCTCACCTACGGCACCATGGTGTGGGTGTCCGAGGCGGCTGCACGAGAGACCGGCATCGACGCCGAGATCATCGACCTGCGCAGCCTGTGGCCTCTGGACCTTCCGACCCTCGTGAACTCGGTGAAGAAGACACGTCGCTGCGTGGTGGTGCACGAGGCCACGCGCACCAGCGGCTTCGGCGCGGAGCTGGTGGCCCTCATGCAGGAGCATTGCTTCTACCACCTGGAGTCGCCCATCGAGCGCGTGACCGGATGGGACACACCCTATCCGCACGCGCAGGAGTGGGCCTACTTCCCCGGCCCGGCACGCGTGGGCGCGGCGCTCAAGCGCGCCATGGAAGCCTGAAGAACCCGTTAAAGCGAGGAGGGCGCATGGGCCTGCATGTGATTCGGATGCCCGACCTGGGAGAGGGCATCGCCGAGGTGGAGTTGGTTGCCTGGCACGTGAAGCCGGGCGACACCGTCACGGAAGACCAAACGCTGGCCGATGTGATGACGGACAAGGCGAACGTCGAGATCCCTTCCCCGGTCGCCGGCCGTGTGCTGGCGCTAGGCGGCGAGGTGGGGCAGGTGCTGGCGGTGGGCTCCGAGCTCATCCGGCTGGAGGTGGAGTCGGCCGGGAATGTGGCGGCGGCTACGGCGGGCAGCGCCGTCGCACAAGGCGGCGGCCGGGAGCCTTTGGTGCCGGCCGCGCATGCCGTGGTGTCGCGCCCGCCGCGCAGCGAGCCTGGGGTGGCGATTGAAGAGCGCCCCATCGCGTCGCCCGCGGTGCGGCGCCGCGCGTGGGAGCTGGGGGTCGATCTGGCCCGGGTGCCGCCCACCGGCTTGGGCGGTCGCATCATGCAGGCCGACCTCGACGCCTGGCTGGCGCGCGGCGGGCAGCGCGGCGCGCCCGCTGAGGCTGCGCCGGCCATGGAGCCTGCCGTCCAGCCCGACGAGACCCACGAGGTGCGGGTTATCGGCCTGCGCCGCAAGATCGCACAGCGCATGCAGGACGCCAAGCGCCGCATTCCGCACTTCACCTATGTGGAGGAAGTCGATGTCACCGAGTTGGAGGTCTTGCGGGCGCGGCTCAACGAGCGCTGGGCGGGGCAGCGCCAGCACCTCACGCTGCTGCCTTTCTTCGTGCGGGCCATGGTGTTGTCGGTGCGTGAGCACCCCGAGATCAACGCCCGTTTCGACGATGAAGCCGGTGTGGTTACGCGGCACCGCTCAGTCCACCTCGGCATGGCCACGCAAACGGATGCGGGCCTGATGGTGCCGGTGCTGCGGCATGCCGAGTCGCGCGACCTGTGGGGCAATGCCACGGAAATGACGCGCCTGGCCGACGCTGCCCGGGCGGGTCGCGCCACGCGAGACGAACTGACCGGTTCCACCATCACGATCACCAGCCTGGGCGCGCTAGGCGGTATTGTCAGCACGCCAGTCATCAACGCGCCTGAGGTGGCCATCGTGGGGATCAACCGTATCGTTGAGCGGCCCGCGATGCTGCGTGGCGCGGTGGTGCCGCGCAAGCTGATGAATCTGTCGTCTTCCTTCGACCACCGCGTGGTCGATGGGCATCACGCCGCCGAGTTTGTGCAGGCGCTGCGCGCCCGGCTGGAGTGTCCGGCGACGCTGTTCGTGGAATAGCGGATCAACCCTGCAGCAGCTTCACGGCCTTGAGCATCACGTAGCCGCAAACGCCCAGCAGCACGATCACCACGGCAAGTACGCCCTTGAGGCCCCAGCCGGACGACCTGTGGTGGCGGCGCGCCCGGGCGTTGAGCGTGGACGGCGTGTTGAAGCTCGACAGGACGGAATAGCCAGTGGAGGGCACGAACTCGCTGGGCCTCTCCGGGGGCTCGTCATCCCATTGGTAATTGACGGCTTGTTTTCGGCGCATGGCGGCATTGTGGGAAAGCGCTTGCACATGTCGCCACCCCAAACTCTGGGGGGCGGCTCCCACGCCGCCGTCGCTGATCGCACGCTGAAAGGAACGCCTGCGCCAAAAATCTGGTGAGCGCTCACGCTCCGAATGCGTCTCGGTAATGCTCTTTCAGCAGATTCTTCTGCACCTTGCCCATTGCGTTGCGGGGCAGTTCGCCCACGACGAAGATCTGTTTGGGAACCTTGAAGCCGGCAATCTTCGACTTCAGCGCCGCCGCCAGAGCCTCGGGCCGTAGTGCCGCGCCCGGCCGCGGTACCACGGCCGCCAGCACGCCTTCGCCGAAGTCCGGGTGCAGCACGCCGAACACCGCGCTCTCGGACACACCGTCCATCTCGTTGAGGTATGCCTCCACCTCGGCGGGGTAGACGTTGTAGCCGCCGGTGATGATGAGGTCTTTGCTGCGCCCGACGATGACGACGTGGCCGTGCTCGTCAAACTTGCCCACGTCGCCGGTCCTGAACCAGCCGTCTTCGGTGAACTCTTCCCGGGTCTTCTCGGGCATGCGCCAGTAACCCCTGAAGACATTGGGCCCCTTCACCTCGATGCCACCGATCTCGCCCGGCGGAGCGAGCTGGCCCTTGTCGTCGCGCACGCGCAGTCCCACGCCCGGCAGCGGAAAGCCTACTGTGCCGCCGCGGCGCTCGCCGTGCTCGGGGTGGTAGGGGTTGGAGGTGATCATCACGGTCTCGCTCATGCCGTAGCGCTCGACGATGGTGTGGCCGGTGCGCTTTTGGAACTCGTGGAAGGTCTCGATGAGCAGGGGCGCCGAGCCGCTCACGCACAGGCGCATGTGGCGGCAGGCATCGCGGTCGAAGCCGGCTTCGCCCAGCAGCCGCACGTACATGGTGGGCACGCCCATGAACACCGTGGCCTCGGGCAGCCGCTCGATGATCGCTTGCGGCGCGAAGCGGCTGAACCACAGCATCTTGCTGCCGTTGAGCAGCGCGCCGTGCGAGGCGACGAAGAGCCCGTGTACGTGGAAGATGGGCAGGGCGTGGATCAGCACATCGCCCTCGCGCCAGCCCCAGTAGTCCTTGAGCACGCGCGCGTTGGACACGAGGTTGCCGTGCGTGAGCATCGCGCCCTTGCTACGCCCGGTGGTGCCGCTGGTGTAGAGGATGGCCGCCAGGTCGTTGGCCGTGCGCAGGGCCGGCTCGTGCTGGTCGCCATGGACCGCGGCGCGTTCCAGCAGGCTGCCGGTGCGGTGGTCGTCGAGCGTGAAAACATGCTTCGTGCCGGCCTGGAAAGCGAGCTGGCTGGCCCAGGAGAAGTTCTTGCTTGAGCACACCAGGACGCTGGGCTCGGCGTTGCCGATGAAGTACTCGAGCTCGGCCGACTGATAGGCGGTGTTCAGCGGCAGGTACACGAACCCGGCGCGCAGCACCGCCAGGTACAGCAGCAGCGCCTCGACCGACTTCTCCACTTGCACGGCGACCCGCGCACCGGGCGGCAGCTCCAGCCACTGCAGCAGGTTGGCGATGCGCGCGCTGGCCTGGTCGATGTCGCGCCAGGTATAGAAGAGGTGCTGGCCGTCCGCCGTCTCGATGGCGGTGGCGTTGAGTTCGGCGGGGAAGGCCTCGCGCAGGGCAGCGAAGAGGTTGTCGTTGCGTGGGTTCATGGCAGGGTGGAGTTTGCCCGTTGCGACGCCTTGCAATCACTAATCCAGCTTGGCGCCGGAGGCCTTCACCACCTCGGCCCAGCGTTTGATCTCATCGCTCACGAACTTGCCGTAGGCATCTCCGTAGAGATTGGGTGTCTCGGTGCCCAGGCCATTCCAGGCCGACTTGATCTCCGGTGTGGCGAAGGCCTTCGCCATCTCGGCCTGCATGCGCTCGACCACATCGCGCGGCGTGTCTTTCGGTGCCCACAGCCCGTACCAGGTGGCGACCTGGTAGGTCGGCACGCCGGCCTCGGCCGACGTGGGCAGGTCGGGAAAGCCGGGGGCCCGCTTCGAAGACGCCACGGCCAGCGCCTTGATGCGCCCGCCCTTGATGTGCGTGGCCGAGGAGCCCAGGCCGTCGAACATCATGTCGACCTGGCCGCCGATCAGGTCTTGCAGTGCGGGGCCGGCACCGCGGTAGGGGATGTGGGTGATGAAGGTCTTGGTCTGGAGCTTGAACAGCTCGCCCGCGAGATGGTGCGAGGTGCCATTGCCCGCCGAGGCGTAGTTGAGCTTGCCCGGGCGCTGGCGCACGAGCGCGAGCAGCCCCTGCAGGTCGTTCACCGGCACGCGCTGCGGATTGACCACGATCACCTGCGGCACGCTCGAGATCAGGCCCACCGGCACGAAATCCTTCTCGATGTCGTACTCCAGCTTGGGGTACATCGAGGGCGCGATGGCGTGGTGCACTGCGCCCATGAAGAAGGTGTAGCCGTCGGGCGGCGCCTTGGCGGCGATCGTGGCGCCCACCGTGCCGCCCGCGCCGCCGCGGTTGTCGATCAGCACCTGCTTGCCCAGCTGGCGCGTGAGCGCGGCCGACAGCGGCCGGGCGAAGGCGTCGGTACCGCCGCCGCTCGGAAACGGCACGACGATCGTGACCGGCTTGGTGGGCCAGGCGGCCTGCGCGCCGGCCGTGGCCCAGGGCAGGGCCAGGGCCGCGCCGGCTTGCAGGCAACGGCGTCGCGACGGGTTGAAGCTCGGGTGGGTTCCGTGGGGCATCGCTTCTCCTTTCGTGGGCCGTCATAGCGGCAACGCTCAAATCCACGCGGTCAGGCCGCGTGAACAGGACACCTCTCCCTGAATGAACTTCTCGTGGTGAACCTCGACGCGGTCGAGGTCGTACAGGTAGTTCACCATCATCGCGAAGGACTGCTTCACACCCTTGGGCGACAGGTCGCCCAGCGGGTTGAGCCGCTCCAGCCGGGCGCCGTTGTCCAGGTGGAAGCGGGCCACGGGATCGCCCTGCGGCGAAGTGGGATGGAACACCAGGTAGAACGCGGCCAGGCGGGTCAGCGATTCCATGGCGGGCTCGGGCAGCGCGCGCAGCGCGGAGGCGCTGGCCAGCCGCTCGAAGTCCTTGCCGCCGGCCCGCTGCAAATCAGCCAGCGCCTGTGCAAGCCGGGCGGCGCGTGCCTTCGGCAGCTCTTCGCAAGGCGCGCCGGAACGCACCCAGCGCGCGAAACCCGGCATCGGTGACAGCGTGCAGAAGGTGCGAAGCTGTGGCAGCTCGCGCTTGAGCTCCTCGGCCACGCGCTTGATCAGGAAGTTGCCCAGCGACACGCCCTTGAGCCCGGGCTGGCAGTTGCTGATGGAGTAGAACGCCGCCACTTTGAACTGCGTGGGTGGCAGCGGGTCGGCCGTCTTGTCGATCAGCGGCGCGATGGCCGCCGGCATCTCCGGCAGGAGCGCCACCTCCACGAAAATCAGCGGCTCGGCCGGCAGCTGCGGGTGGAAGAAGGCGAAGCACCGCCGGTCGGGTTGCAGGCGCCGGCGCAGGTCGTCCCAGCCGTCGATCTGGTGCACCGCCTCGTGGCGGATGATCTGCTCCAGCAGCTGCGCCGGAGAGTTCCAGCCCACCCGCTGCAACTCCAGGAAGCCCGGGTTGAACCAACTCGACAGCAGGTGCAGAAGGTCGGCTTCGAGCGCCTGCAGCTCCGGTTGCTTCGGCAGGCGCTCCAGCAGCGTGCGACGCATGGCCACGATGGTCGCCGTGCCGCCTGGAAGCCGGTTGATTCGGCGGAACAACTCTTGCCGCGGCGGTTCCGCCAGCTGTAAGACGCGTAGCAGGCTATGCGCGTTCGGCTCGCGCGCATAAGCCTGCGCCGCTTCCAGCACGGCCTGGGGCTCGGGGCTGAAATCGCGCGACAAATGCTCGAAAAACGAGCCCTGCTGCGGATCCGGCAGGGCGCGAAAACGCGCGACCAGGTCGCGTGCGATGGCCACGCTGTTGGCCTCGCCACGCTCGGAGAGCAGACGGTGGCAATCGGCCAGCAGGCTGCGCAGAGCACGATCCCGGCTGGCTTGGCGCGCAGCCGTCCTCAGGCCTTCGAGCATGTTGTTCCCATGAACATCTGATCCATCAGGACGCTGCGCCCATGCCGCCGCAGGGAATGCGCAGATCGCGCAATGGCCTCACGATCCCTGAGAGCGGGTGCTTGCCCCGAGGCTACAGTGTCTGCATACCAGACATGGAGGCACGGCCATGCAAACCGCCGCCGCGTCCGTTTCGGGCGCGCGCCTTTGGCGCGCGCCACATCACCAGGGAGACTCACGATGCACTTTCTCGACAAGCGCCTCGGCGCATGGGTGGCGGTGGCCTTGCTGGCTGCCTGCGGTGGCGGCAGCGAAGCCAAGGCCGTGGCCGGCGCATCAGTGCAGGCCGATGAAGGCCGCGCCAGCGCTCAGGGCGTGGGCTACGGCCCGCGCAGTCCGTTCAACCGCCGGCCCGCGTTCATCCACGGTGCCGTTCGCACGACCGAGTACGACGGAGCGAGCGACGACCTCCTTACCGGTGGCCTGGGCAAGGAAGGACTGGCGAAGCCGCTGCCGCCCTTCGCTGACCCGGCCGCGCCCACGGCCGCCGAACTGCGCCGCGCGGCCCTTTACAACAACTACCGCGCCATCGTCGACATGACCGCCGGCGGCGGCTACGGCACGCTGTACGGTCCCAACGTGGCGGTCGATGGCACCGTGACCACGGGCGACGGCAAGATCGCCGGCACCGAGTACATCGCCTACAGCCGCGGGGCAGAGGGCGCGGACGCACCGCCGCAGAACGTGGTGCTCATGGTGCAGCTGCCCGCGTCGTTCGATCCGCGCCGGCCTTGCATCGTGACGGCCACGTCGTCGGGTTCGCGTGGCGTCTACGGTGCCATCAGCGTTGGCGAATGGGGCCTGAAGCGTGGCTGCGCGGTGGCCTACACCGACAAGGGCACCGGCACCGCACCCCACGACCTGATGAACGACACGGTGGCGTTGATCGACGGCACGCGCACCACGGCGGCCGAGGCCGGCGATCTGGCGCACTTCCGCGCATCGATCACCGAGGCCCAGCGCCTCGCGTTCAACGCGGCCACGCCGAACCGTTTCGCGTTCAAGCATGCCCACTCGCAGCGCAACCCCGAAAAGGACTGGGGCCGCTTCACGTTGCAGGCGGTGGAGTTTGCGTTCTGGGTGCTCAATGAGCGTCATGGCCGCGTGCTGCCGAACGGCCTGCGCCTGCGCACCGTGCGGCCGGAGAACACGCTGGTCATCGCGTCGAGCCTGTCCAACGGCGGCGGCGCCGCCATCGCCGCAGCCGAACTCGACCGCGGGGGGCTCATCGACGGCGTGGCGGTGTCGGAGCCGGTGGTCGAGATGCCGGTCGCACCCGGGGTGGTGGTGCAGCGTGGCGAGACCCCTCAGCCGACCATCGCGAAGACGCTCTACGACTACACGAGCCTGTCCAACCTCTACCAAAGCTGCGCCGCGCTGTCGCCTCAGGTGGCCGATGCCCCGGGTCTGGGCCTCGTGGTGAAGGCCTTTGCGGCCAACCGCTGCGCTTCGCTGCGCGCCAAGGGCCTGCTCGCCGCAAACACTCCCGAGGCCCAGGCCGACGAGGCGCTGACCCGGCTCGCGCAGTACGGGTGGGAGCCCGAGGCGGCGGTGCTGCATGCCTCGCTGGCTGCCTTGGAGGTGGTACCGGCCGTCGCGGTCAGCTACAGCAACGCGCTCTCGCGCGCCAGCGTGGCCGATGCGCTGTGCGGCTACAGCTTTGCGGCCACCGCGGCGAACTTCACCGTCGCGCCGCTCGATCCCCTGCTGCTGGCCGCGATGGCGGGCACGGGCAACGGCGTGCCGCCGTCCTCAGGCGTGCAGCTCGTCGATAACCTCAACCCCGGCGTGCCGCTGCGCGACCTGGCGTCGTCGTCGCCCTCGACGATGACGCAGGACTTCAACCTTGATGGCGCGCTGTGCCTGCGCAAGCTGCTGACCGGCACGGATGCGCACGCACTGGCCCTGCAGCGAGGCATCGACGAAACCCGGCGCCAAGGCGACCTGAACCGCCGCCCGGCCATCATCGTGCATGGCCGCGCCGATGCGCTGATTCCGGTGAACCACACCTCGCGTCCCTACACGGCGCTCAACAAGCGCGTCGAAGGCGCGCAGAGCCGGCTCTCCTACGTAGAGGTGACCAACGCCCAGCACTTCGACGCCTTCATCGGCCTGCCTGCCGTGCTGCCCGGCTACGACACGCGCTACGTGCCGCTGCACCTGTACCTGATCCGCGCGCTCGATGCGATGTGGGACCACCTGCGCCTCGGCAAGGCGCTGCCGCCCAGCCAGGTGGTGCGCACCGTGCCGCGGGGTGGCACGCCGGGCGCGGCGCCGGCCATCACGCCCAGCAACGTGCCGCCCATCGTCGCGCAGCCGGCGCCGGGCGACGCGATCACCTTGCGGGGCCGCACACTGCACGTGCCCGACTGAACGTTCAGGAGCCGCCCATGACGCCCGTGTCGCGCTATCTCACCTGTGAAGGCCGCGAGCTGCACTACACCGAGTGGGGCGCCGCTCACGCCGAGCCGGTGATCGCCTGGCACGGCCTTGCGCGCACTTGCCGCGACATGGACGACATCGCGGCGCACCTGTCGCGACGTTGGCGCGTGATCTGCCCCGACACCCTCGGCCGCGGTCTCAGTCAGTGGAGTCCGCGGCCCGAAGAGGAGTACTGCCTCGCGTTCTACGTGAAGCTCGCGACCTCGCTGGTGAATCAGCTCGGGCTGGAGACCTTCCACTGGCTCGGCACGTCGATGGGTGGCGCGATCGGCACACTGGCCGCGGCTGGCCCGCTGCGTGGTCGCATCCGCCGGCTGGTGCTCAATGACAACGGTCCGGAGCTTGCCGACGCGGCCATCGAGCGCATCCGCAGCTACGCCGGCCACCCGGCCGCGTTCGACACGGTGACCGAGCTGGAGCAGTACTTCCGCACCATCTACCAGCCTTTCGGCTGGCTCAGCGATGCGCAATGGCGCCGCCTCACCGAGACGTCGACCCGCCGCCTGCCCGACGGCCGCGTGACGCCGCACTACGACCCCTCGATGGTCATGCAGTTCACGCACCACGCAAACGACTACCTGCTGTGGGACGCCTGGGACAGCCTTGACCTGCCGGTGCTGTGCCTTCGCGGCGAAAGCTCCGACCTGCTGCTGCCCGACACGGCGGAGGCCATGCGCAACCGGGGTCCGCGTGCCCTGGTGATAGAGATCCCGGGCTGCGGCCACGCACCGGCGCTCAACACGCCCGCGCAGTACGCCCTTGTCGAGCGATTCCTCGCGAGCGCGTAACGGGTTCAGCGTCGGGAAGCGTTCTTCTCAAGGAAACGCGGGCCGCTCCCAAGTTTCCTTGACCCCCTCGGGGGGCCTGACGCGAAGCGGCAGGTTTGGGGGCGCTCAGAACGTTTCCCAGTCCGCGTCAGCGCTGCTCTCAGCGCTGGCCGGCTTCTTGATCTCTACGGCCGGTGTCGGCTTCTTGATGTCTGCCGGTGCAGCCATCTTCTTCGGCGCAGAGACGGCCGGCCGCGTCGAGGCTGCCGGCGTGGCGGGCTTCGGGAGCTGCTTGGAGAGGGGCTTGGGTGCCGCGTCCACGCTTGGCTCACGGGCCTGCTGGATGGCGCTGTACGTCGCTTCCTGGCTCAGCTTGAATACGCCGACCACTTCGGCCAGGCGGTGCGCCTGCTGCTTCAGGCTTTCGGCCGCCGCTGCGCTTTCTTCCACCAGGGCGGCGTTCTGCTGTGTGACCTGGTCGAGCTGCGACACCGCGGTGCTGACCTGGCCGATGCCGCTGGTCTGCTCGATCGTGGCGGAGCTGATCTCGCCGATCAGGTCGGCCACCCGCTTCACCTGAGACACGATGTCGTCCATCGTCGTGCCGGCATCGCCTACCAGCTTGGAGCCGGCTTCCACCTTCTCCACGCTGTTGCCGATGAGTGCCTTGATCTCGCGCGCCGCCTCGGCGCTGCGCTGCGCCAAGCTGCGCACTTCGCCGGCCACGACCGCGAAACCGCGACCCTGCTCGCCGGCACGTGCCGCTTCCACGGCCGCATTGAGCGCCAGGATGTTGGTCTGGAAGGCGATGCCGTCGATCACGCCGATGATGTCGGCGATCTTGCGCGAGCTGGCGGTGATGTCTTCCATGGTGGAAACCACGCGGCCGACCACCTCGCCGCCTTTTTCGGCGGTGGCGCTGGCCGAACTGGCAAGCTGCGTCGCCTGCCGCGCGGTATCCGCGTTGTTCCTCACCGTGGAGTTCATTTGCTCCATCGACGCGGCCGTCTCTTGCAGGCTGGATGCCTGCTGCTCCGTGCGCTGCGACAGGTCCGCATTGCCCGTGGCGATCTGTGCGGATCCGGTGGCAATGGAGTCGGAGGCATTGCGCACCTGGCCCACCACGCGCGCCAGGCTCGTCTGCATCTCGCCGAGCGAAGCCAGCACGCTGCCTTTCGGGGCGCTGCTGGCGCCCGGGAGCGAGCCCAGGTCACCAGCGGCCACGCGCTGCGCCGCTTCGCCGAGCTGAGCCGGCTCGGCGCCCAACGCGCGCGTCAGGCTGCGGGTGATGGCCAGTCCGAGCGCGATGGCAAGCCCGAAGGCCACGGCACACGCGGTCAGCAGCACGAGTCGGTTGGCGGAGTAGGCGGCCGCGTTGGACTTGATCTGTTCATTGGCGCGGGCGGCCGAATCGTCCACGTACGCATTGGCGGCCTTGATCAGCGAGGCCAACAGAGGCCGGCATTCGGTATTCATTTTCGAGATCGCTTCATCGCGCTTGCCTGACACTCCCAGCTTGACGATGTCCTGTGCCACCGGGCCGTAGCGCGATTCGACCGACTCAAACTCCGTAAACAGCCGGCGCTCCTGTTCGGTGACGTCCGCATCCTTCGCGATCGCTTCCTTCAGGTCCGCCAGAAGCTTGTGCAGCCTGTCGTGCGCCGCACTCACCGCGGCCGTTTCCACCTCGCGATCGGTCGCACTGTTCACGAGCACCACGTTGCGGGCGGCCACGGCCCGGGCGTTCGCGGCCGCTCGCACCTGGTTGGCCAGGTCGATGCGGACTGATGTCTTCTCCACGAACCCGATGTAGTGACCGTGTTCATTGCCCAGTGCCCTCAGCGACAGCCCGCCCACGAGCAGGACGATCGTTACCAGCAAACCGAAGGCGGCAGTCAGCTTTGCCTTGACGGTCATGTTTCTGAAATCCATGGATGTATCCCTCAGTCGTCTTCAAATCCGGTGCGGCGCCCGCCCTTCTTGTGCGAGCCCCGTGCAGTCTCAATATCGACGGTCGGTTCAAGAACAGAAGGGCCGATTAGCGCAAACAATTCCGCCGAGATCGCTTGCGGGTCGCCCTGCTGCGCCCAGGCCGGTGCGCGACGCAACGCTGGCCGGTGTTCACAGCACCTTCTCCGATGGCGAGCGCATCGGCACCCTGCATGCCGGGGCCGGCTGCGCGCCGGATACCGAGCGCCACTGGAGCCAGCTCCTGGGCCGCCGCATTGACGCAGAACTGCCGCAAGCTTTCCAGGAGGAACTGGCCCGGCTGACGCACAGCGCCGGCAATCCGGTGGCCCCGCTGCAGGTGCAGGCGTTTCTCAACGACATGGAGATCGCCGTGTGCCGGGCCGGCGGAGGCGCCTGGAACGGCGGCATGTACGTGCAGTTGGGCTGGCAGATCGTTGAGCCCGAGACGGGCCGGGTGGTCTACCAGGCGTCGAGGGGTCGTACTTCCAGCTCGCCACGCAGCGGACCGCAGGCGCCGTCGCCCTTCGCGAGGCCATCGCGGTGGCCGGTGCGAAACCTGCTTGCCGATCGCCGCTTCGCGCGCCTGTTGCAATTGCACGAGGCCCCGCGTGTCGCGATGGCCGGGCCGGTGTGACGCACTTTGACGCCTGAAATGGTCGAGCCCCACGGCGTGGGGCTCCGCGGGGCTCGCGAAGCAGGAATGGGGCGGGCTAGTTGGAAGCCGTGGCGCCCGACATCGCGCTGCCCGTGGTGGCCGTCGTGGCCTCCCACTGACGCGCAAGGTCGAGCAGCTTGTCGAAGGCGACGCCTTCCTCCAGAAGCGCCGCCTTGGTCTTGGCGTCGAGCGGCTTCTCGATGCCGAACTCGTCGAGCGGCATGGAATCCTTGTGCACGCTCTTGAGCACGCGCTTGATCTCTGCCGCCGCATGCATGGGCGTTTGCAGCAGTACCAGCTTCTTCATGCCATCGGGGTTGGTCGGCACGTGGCACTCGAAGCACTGTCCCTCGCGCAGACGCAGGGCGAGGCTCTTGTAGGCGCTGTCGACCTTGCCGATGTAGGGGTTGTCGGGGCGCAGCAGGCTGTCGAACATCGTCACGGCGGGTTGCGTCTGGCCCTGTGCGTCAGTCCACATCCACTTGCCCTCGAACGCACGGGTCACCGGCGTGTGGGCCTGGATGGGAGGCTGCACGCCGTGCATAGTGAACTGCGCCACCTTGACGCGCTGATCCTTGGCATCGAGCCATAGAAGAACCTCGTTGGCCTTCTCGTACATGCCCCACTTCTCGGCCTCGTGCCAGAAGGGGTAGGGGAACTGACCGGGCGCGAGGCGGTTGCGGAAGGCCGTCTGCAGCCGGACCTGGTAGAGCCCCTCGGACGCGACGTGCTGCACGGTGTACTTGCCGTTGAACATGAACAGCGGCACGTACATGCCGCTCAGCACGTCGGGGTTGAACTGAGTGAGCTTCGTTTCCTTCAGCGCCACTTTCGGGTCGCGCTGGCGGCCCCACAGCACGTAGCTGGACAGGCTTTGCTTGAACTGCGAACCGGCGTAGAGCGCTTTTCGGCAGGACTCGAACGCGGCCTGGTCTCCCGGGTCGGCCACGGGGCAAAGCCGTGCCATCTCGGCCGCCAGTTCGGCGGCCAGCTTCTCGACTCGCGGACCCGCCACATCGCCGGCTACTGCCGACGTGGCCGCCGCGGATGACAGGGCTGCGGCGGCAGTGCAGGCCGAGACAGCGGCCTGCAACAGCAATCTGAACTTCATGTGTCGACTCTCCTGATGGTATGGTTCTCGTGATGAACGCCGACCGCGAGACGTGAAACCACGGCACGAGGTTCGGAACTTCACCCGCCAAACCACAGCGAAATCCAGGATCCCTGGGCTTACTGCTCAACCGATGACGCGGCCACTGCGATCGATGGCGATGACGTCGACAAACCGCGACCCCTGCGTGCTGCCGGCGCCAAAGCGCGCGCGGTAACCGCCGAGGTCGATGTTCAACTCCGAGAGGGCCTCCTTGAAGCGGACACGCGTGACGGTGCCGCCTCTCATCGCGGCGCGCGCGGCCTCTATGGCCACGCGGCCAGCGATGTAGCCCTCGAGACCGGTGAAGCCCGCCTGCGAGTTCTTGTCGTAGGCGGCGAGATCGTCATGGAAGTGCTTCACAACGCCTGCGGCCACGTTGTTGGGCCGTGGCACCACCTGGCTCATGATGATGCTCTGTCCCCGGCCGGCCATGTCGTCGATGAGCGCCTGGCCCGCGAACGACGACGAGAAATAGAAGCCCGGGTACCGCGCCTCGGACATCTTCTGGATGATGGCCGAGATGGGCGTGGCGTTGGATGTGAAGAGCACGCAATCGAGCCGCGCGGCGAGTAGCTTCGCCACCTCGGCATCGAAGCTCTTGGCATTGCGCGAGAGAGGCACCGACAGGGTCAGCTTCAGGCCAACCTGGTCCAGCGCGCTGGTCATCGCGGTCTGGTTGGCGGGCGAGGTGTCTTCCAGGTAGACGTAGCCGACCCGCCGCATGCCGAACTCCTTGACGTAGGAGAGCATGCGCCGGTATTCGTCGTCGTAGCCGGCGCGCACGTGGTAGGCCATCGTGGCCTTCGCGCTGCGGATGCCCATGTTGCCGCTGGCCGTGCCGAGCATGACCACGCGAGCCTCCTCGAAGAGCGGCAGGCAGGTTTCGGCAGCGGCTCCGCTGGTCAGCCCGACGATGGCGAGGGCGTTCTGGTCGATGAGGGCCTTGACGTTGTCCTTGCAGCGGGCCTTGTCGCCGCCGTCGTCCATGGACATGAGTTCGAAACGCAGTGATTTCTCTGCCTTGTTGGCAGCCGAGAAGGCGGCCGCAATGCCGTCCCGGACGTCCTTGCCGTAGGCCGCCTGGCCTCCGGTGAGTGATGCGGACTGCCCGAACTTGATGACTGCCTGCGACTGCGCCAGCGATGGCCGGAGAGCGCCTGCACCGAGCAGGAGCACCGATGTTCCCAACAACATTCGTCTGCGATACACGCCCATACTCCCCACGGCAGTTGCGCCTGAGGCGCCCGCCGAAGTTGTAAACCCGGCGCTCACGTGGGAGAGAGCACCGCCCGAACGACACGGCGCGGCTCTTGTGTCCGCGCATCACTGCGCGCGGACACAATACTGTTTCTGAGCAAATGTTTTTCGGCGGCGTTACAAGTGCTTTCAGTGCACTCGCGACTAACGTCGAAAGTTGCCGTCGGCGCCGATGATCGAGAGGTCGGCGTATTCCAAACCCGTGTGATCGCCGGGCCCGTAGGTCACCTCCATGCCGCCGATGTCGAACCGGTGCAAGGTTTCAAGCGCCTGCTGAAGCCGCACGGGGGTGGGGTTGGGCCCGGCGCGGCGCAGGCCTTCCACCAGCACCTTGGCCGCCGCGAAGCCTTCCAGCATCGCGGGCGTCAATTCGGTAAGCCTCTTTCTCTTTGCCAGGTCGTTCGCCTCCTTTACGATGCGCGCCGACAGGGAGCGCTCATGCGGGAACACCTGCGTGACGATGGTGCCGCGGGCATGTTCGCCCATGAGCCGGATGAAACCACCGGAGGCGTTGTTCGACAGGGTCACCACTTGCGATCGCGAGCCCGCGGCACGCAGCATCCGCGTGCCATCGGACACGGTCGTCGCAGGGCCGAAGAAGAGGATCGCCTGCGGTTCGGCGGCTTTCGCCTTGCGCGCCAGTGCGTCGAAGTCTGGCTTGCTGCGGTCGAACTTCTCGATGAACAGCGGCACGATGCCCCACTTCCTGAAGCCTTGCCGCGCACCGGCGGCACAGTCCTCGCCGAAGGAATCGTCCACGTGCATGACAGCGATGCGATTCATTCCGATCGCCGCGAGATGCGCGACAGCCTTTTGGGCTTCGCCCTGGTACGTGGCGCGCACATTGAAGACCCAGGGGTGCGCCGGCTCGTGCAGGGTCATTGCGCCGGTGGAGGGCCCGACCAGGGGGACCTTGTACTGGTCCAGCAGCGGCCGGATCGCCTCGGTGTGCGGCGTGCCGCGCGTGAGGAACAGGCTGACCACGTTGTGCTGGGTGATCAGCTTCCTGGCGTTCTCGACTGCGAGCTTCGGATCGAACCTGTCATCAAGGGACACCAGGTGGATGCGCTGACCGTGCACACCTCCCAGGACATTGACCTCGTCGAGGTACAGCCGGGCTCCATCGGTGTTCTCACGTGCGCCTGAAGCCACGGGGCCGGTGAAGCCCGAAGTCTGGCCGATCACGATGTCAGCCCATGAGGCGGCCGAAGCGGCCAGACCGAGAAGGCAGACGGCGATCGCCCGCCCTGCGCGGCGAACTGATGTCATGACTTATCCCTGCTGTTTTCTTGCATCGTGGACCCTCGGCCCGTGCATTGCGAATTCTTGCGCGCTATCGCATGCCTTCGAGGAAACCCCGAAGAGCATGACGCAGCAGGTGTTGTGCGGTTGTGGAAAACAGCCGGTCCCGATGTGTCCGAGAAGCAGTCCTCGCCCTGGGGCAGCCGGCCCTCCATAGAATGCTCCGCTTCCATTTTTGCGGCCTGCTCCATGACCTCCGGTAGCTCTTCCGTGCCGCCTTCAGGCAGCGTTCCTGAGGACACGGCCACGCCGCAGCGGCTCGGCGCGGGCGGCGGACTCATCCGCATCCGGGGTGCCCGCCAGCACAACCTGAAGAACATCGACCTGGACATTCGCACCGGGGAAATGACCGTGGTCACCGGGCCCAGCGGCTCGGGCAAGTCCAGCCTGGTGTTCGACACGCTGTATGCCGAAGGCCAGCGCCGCTACGTGGAAACCTTCAGCGCCTACGCTCGCCAGTTCCTCGACCGCATGGATCGACCGGCGGTCGACCGGGTAGACGGTGTGCCGCCCGCCATCGCCATCGACCAGACCAACCCGGTGCGCACCTCGCGTTCCACGGTCGGCACGATGACCGAGCTGAACGACCACCTCAAGCTGCTGTTCGCCCGCGCGGCCGAGTTGTTCGACCGCCAGACGGGCCGGCGCGTGCGCCATGACACGCCCGAGACCATCTACGCCGACTTGATGTCGCGCACCGCGGCGGCCGATCCGCGGCTGGTGGTGACGTTCCCCGTCGAGTTGCCCGCGAACACCACCGCCGAGGAGGTAGCGCAGTGGCTTGCGGCGAGCGGCTTCGCTCGCGTGCATGCCGAGCGCGAGGTGGCCTCACCCACCGGGCCGCGCAAGCTGCTCGACGTGGTGGCCGACCGCTTCCGCCTGCAAGGCACCGAGAAGGCCCGGGCCTTCGAGGCGATCGAGGTGGCGCTCAAGCGCGGCGCGGGCCGGGTGAACGTGGTGGCGGAAGAGACGGTGTGGCGCTACTCCACTGGCTTGCACTGCCCGGAGAGTGACATCCGCTACGGCGACCCGGTGCCCGCGCTCTTTTCCTTCAACTCGGCGATGGGTGCCTGCGAACGCTGCCGCGGCTTCGGCCGCGTGATCGGCGTGGACTGGGGGCTCGTGATCCCCGACCACCGCAAGACGCTGCGTGCCGGGGCCATCAAGCCGCTGCAGACGCCCGCCTGGAAGGAATGCCAGGATGACCTCATGAAGTACGGCGGCGAAGCCGGCATCCCGCGCGACACGCCGTGGTCTCAGCTCACCGAGGCCCAGCGCCGCTGGGTGCTCGACGGGTCGCCGCACTGGAACGGCAATTGGAACAAGCAGTGGTATGGCATCAAGCGCTTCTTCGAGTACCTGGAATCGAAGACCTACAAGATGCATATCCGCGTGCTCTTGTCCAAGTACCGCAGCTACACGCCCTGCGACACCTGCTGCGGCGCGAGGCTGAAGACTGAGGCGCTGCTGTGGCGGCTGGGGAGCAAGGCCGATGCGGATGCGGTGCTGGAGCCGGTTAGGCGCTTCATGCCGGCCGGCGTGTCATGGACACGCGAGCAGCTGGAGGCGATGCCGGGACTGACCGTGCACGATCTCATGCTGATGCCCATCAGCCGACTGCGACAGTTTTTCGAGCAGACCCGAACACCCTTCGTCCCGAGCTTGTCCAAGGATGGGGCTGAGCCTGTCGAAGCCCCCGCGGCCGAGGAGCGAAGCGGCGACAACCCGTCGACCATCTCCCGTCTCGACCGAGACCACGAGGCCATGCGCCTGCTCTACGAGGAAATCCGCACCCGCCTGCGCTACCTCTGCGACGTGGGCATCGGCTACCTCACCCTCGACCGGCAGAGCCGCACGCTTTCCGGCGGCGAGGTGCAGCGCATCAATCTCACCACCGCGCTGGGCACCTCGCTGGTCAACACCATGTTCGTGCTCGACGAGCCCAGCATCGGGCTGCATCCGCGCGACATGAACCGCATCATCGAAGCCATGCAGCGCCTGCGCGACGCGGGCAACACGCTGGTGGTCGTGGAGCACGATCCGGCCGTCATGCTGGCCGCCGACCGGCTGATCGACATGGGCCCGGGGCCGGGTCACCGCGGCGGCACCATCGTCTTCGACGGCACGCCGGAGGCCATCCGCGAAGCCGACACGCTGACCGGCGCCTACCTCGGCGCGCGCAAGACCGTGGGCATGGGCATCAAGCGCATGGTCGGCGAGTCCACGCCCCGGCTCGTCGTGCAGGGCGCTCGCGATCACAACCTGAAGAACCTCACCGTCGAGCTGCCGCTGCAGCGGCTGGTGTGCGTGACCGGCGTGTCGGGCTCGGGCAAGAGCACGCTGATGCAGGACGTTCTGTTCCCCGCACTGGCGCGCCACTTCGGCAAGCCCACCGAGTCGCCCGGCGAACACGATGCGCTGCTCGGCGCCGACTGGATCACCGATGCGGTGTTCGTCGACCAGTCGCCCATCGGCAAGACCGCGCGCTCCAATCCCGCCAGCTACGTGGGCGCCTTCGACGAGATCCGCAAGCTGTTCGCCGTGGCGCCTCTCGCGCAGCAGCGCGGCTACGGCGCCGGCATGTTCAGCTTCAACGCCGGCGACGGACGCTGCCCCACTTGTGGCGGCTCGGGCTTCGAGCACGTGGAGATGCAGTTCCTCTCCGATGTGTACCTGCGCTGCCCCGACTGCGACGGCCGCCGTTACCGCGCAGAGATCCTCGAAGTGAAGATCGAGCGCCGCCTGCCTGGCGAGGCGCTGCGCGAGCTCTCGGTGGCCGATGTGCTGGACATCACCGTGAGCGAGGCGGTGCAACTGTTCGCGCAGGACCGCGAGGTGGTGCGGCTGCTGCAGCCCATCGTCGACGTGGGGCTGGAGTACGTGAAGCTCGGCCAGCCGGTGCCCACGCTGTCGGGCGGCGAGGCGCAGCGGCTCAAGCTGGCCGGCTTCCTGGCCGAGGCCGCGCAGACGGCCAGCGCCAGCCGCCAGCCGCTGGCGCGCAAGGGCACGCTGTTCATGTTCGACGAGCCCACCACTGGCCTGCACTTCGACGACATCGCCAAGCTGATGCGCGCGTTCCGCAAGCTGCTGGACGCGGGGCATTCGCTCTTCGTCATCGAGCACAACCTCGACGTGATCCGCGCCTGCGACTGGCTCATCGACCTGGGCCCCGAAGGCGGAGATGGGGGCGGCGAGCTGGTGTGCTGCGGCACGCCCGAGGAGGTGAGGCGCCACGGCAGCTCCCACACCGGCCGCGCACTGCGCGAGTACGACAGCGCCCTGGGCGTCGGCCCGCTCGACGCGGCAGAAAGACTCCGTCTTTCCCCGGGAGAGGGTGGCGGTGAGGGCCTCCCGCTTCAAACCGCCATGCTGGCCCGCAGGCGTGCTGCACGCGCTCTCGCCGAAGGACAGGGCGTCATCGAGATCGTCAATGCCCGCGAACACAACCTCAAGTCGCTGGATGTCAGCATCCCGCGCGGCCGCTTCAGCGTGATCACCGGCGTGTCGGGCTCGGGTAAGAGCACGCTCGCCTTCGACATCCTGTTCAACGAAGGCCAGCGGCGCTATCTCGAATCACTCAACGCCTATGCGCGCAGCATCGTTCAGCCCGCGGGCCGACCCGAGGTGGATGCGGTGTACGGCATTCCGCCCACGGTGGCCATCGAGCAGCGGCTCTCGCGCGGCGGGCGCAAAAGCACGGTCGCCACCACCACCGAGGTGTGGCACTTCCTTCGCCTGCTGTACGTGAAGCTGGGCCTGCAGCATTGCGTGAAAGACGGCTCGCCTGTGCAGCCGCAAAGCCCCGAGAGCATCACGGCGCAGCTGCTGCGCGACCACAAGGGCCAGCACGTGGGCCTGCTCGCGCCGCTGGTGGTCAACCGCAAGGGCGTCTACACCGACCTCGCCAAATGGGCCAAGGCGCGCGGCCACACCCATCTGCGCGTAGATGGCGAGTTCGTGAAGGTCGAGCCCTGGCCGCGGCTGGACCGCTTCCGCGAGCACACGCTGGAGCTGCCGGTGGGCGACATCGTGGTGAGCCCCGATACCGAGGCCGAACTGCGTGCCCTGCTGGCACGCACGCTGGCGCTGGGCAAGGGCGTCATGCACCTGCTGGCCCCGCTGGACGGCCTGGAAGGCGCCATGCTCGACGGCGGGCCGACCGCGCACATCGGCACGGTGAAGGTCTTCTCCACAAAGCGCGCCTGCCCGGCCTGCGGCACGAGTTACCCCGAGCTGGACCCGCGCATGTTCAGCTACAACAGCAAGCACGGCTGGTGCACCACCTGCGTGGGCACCGGCCTGGCGCTCACGCGCGAGCAGCGCAAGGCCTTCGACGATGTTCAGCGCGACCGCAACGACAAGGGGCGCGAGCAGAGTTTTCCCGCCGAGGAGGCGGAGGTCGAGGGCGTGTCCGACGAGCCTTGTCCCGATTGCGGCGGCACGCGGCTGAACCCCATCTCGCGGGGCGTGACCTTCCAGGAGCACTCCATCGCCTGGATCGCACAGTGGTCGGTGACTGATGCGCGCCGGTGGATCGAATCACTGCAGCTGTCGGGCCGCGAGGCCGAGATCGCGCGCGACGTGATCACCGAGATCCACAGCCGGCTCCAGTTCCTGGAAGAAGTGGGCCTGGGCTACCTCACGCTCGATCGCGCGGCGCCCACGCTGTCGGGCGGCGAGGCGCAGCGCATCCGGCTGGCCGCTCAGTTGGGCAGCAACCTGCAGGGCGTGTGCTACGTGCTGGACGAGCCCACGATCGGCTTGCATCCCCGCGACAACCGCATCCTGCTGGACGCCCTGCATAAGCTGGGCACCAAGGGCAACACTCTGGTGGTGGTGGAGCACGACGAGGACACCATCCGCCGCGCCGACCACATCATCGACATCGGCCCGGGTGCGGGCAAGCGCGGTGGCACGTTGGTGGCCGAGGGCACGGTGACGGAGCTGGCCTCGCATCCGGCCTCGGTGACAGGGCGCCTGCTGGCGCGGCCGCTGGTGCATCCGCTCCAGCAAAGAAGAGAAGTTCTGCCACTTCCCGCGACAGAGGGCCGGGGTGACGGCTCCGGGGTGCACAAACCGCCGGCAGCGCAGCCTGGCTGGATGACCCTCCACCAGGCCCACCTTCACAACCTGCAGCACATCACCATCGACATTCCCTTGCGCCGGCTCGTCGCGGTCACTGGCGTGAGCGGCTCCGGAAAATCAACTCTCGCGCGCGACGTGATGCTGGCCAACCTTCAGTTCATCAACACGCGCGGCGGCAAGCCCAGCTGGCACGGCTGCGACGCTATTGAAGGCTGGCAGCAGATCGACCGCGTGCTTGAAGTCGACCAGACGCCCATTGGCAAGACGCCGCGCTCCTGTCCCGCCACCTACGTCGGCTTCTGGGACACGATCCGGCGTCTGTTCGCCGACACGCTGGAGGCGAAGGCGCGCGGCTATGCGCCGGCGCGCTTCTCCTTCAACACCGGCGACGGCCGCTGCCCCGCCTGCGAAGGGCAGGGCATGCGCACCATTGAAATGAGCTTCCTGCCCGACGTGAAGGTGCCCTGCGACGTATGCCACAGCCAGCGCTTCAACGCCGAGACGCTGGCGGTGAGCTGGCGCGGCAAGAGCATCGGCGACGTGCTGCGCATGGAGGTGGACGAGGCGGTGGAGTTCTTCGCCTCCATGCCCGCCATCGCGCACCCGCTCCAACTGCTCAAGGATGTGGGCCTGGGCTACCTGACGCTGGGCCAGCCTTCGCCTACCTTGTCGGGCGGCGAGGCGCAGCGCATCAAGCTCGTCACCGAGCTCACCAAGGTGCGCGACGACGTCACGCGGCGCGGCAATAAGGTGCCGCACACGCTGTACGTGCTCGACGAGCCGACGGTGGGCCTGCACATGGCCGACGTGGAAAAGCTCATCCGCGTGCTGCACCGCCTCACTGACGGCGGCCACAGCGTGGTGGTCATCGAGCATGACCTCGACGTCATCGCCGAGGCCGACTGGATCATCGACCTCGGCCCGGAAGGCGGCGTGCGTGGCGGCGCGGTCGTTGCCGCCACCACGCCCGAAGGCTTGGCCGCCTGCGATGCGAGCCATACCGGCGCGGCGCTGAAGGCGGTGCTGTCTCGCGCGAATGCGCGCCAGGCGGAGCTGGTGCCGTAGCCGCGTCAGCGCGGCGCAGGCTGGGAGCGCAGGAAGCGCTGAAGCCGCCAGCCCAGCAGCACCGCCACGATGGCGGCATAGAACGCGACCTCGGCCACGTCGTTCTTCGCCGAGCGCATCCAGAAGAAGTGCACCAGCCCGAGCAGCACGATGGCATACACCAGCCGGTGGAGCCGCTGCCAGCGCGCTGCGCCCAGCGACTTGATGGCGCGGTTGAAAGAGGTTGCCGCGAGCGGGACCATCAGCACGAGGCCCGAGAAACCGACCAGCGCAAACGGCCGCTTCGGAATGTCGGCCGCGATGGCGGCCGGATCCAGCCCCATGTCCAGCCAGGCGTAGGACAGGAAATGCAGCACCACGTAGAAAAAGGTAAACAACCCCAGCATCCGCCGAAAGCGTGCCAATGCAGGCTGACCGGTCCACTGCCGCAAGGGCGTCACGGCGAGCGTGAGGCACAGCAGGCGCAGCGTCCAGTCTCCGGTGGATCGGACCAGCGCCTCGGCAGGGTTGGCACCCAGCGTATTGGCCCACGCGCCATGGAACAGCCAGGCGAACGGCAGCAGGCACAACACGAACAGCACCGGCTTGGCGGTCGGGTGCAGCAGGGCATGCACGGGCCGCGCACGGGCAGCGGTTTTCAGCACGGCCGACATGGCAACGTCACGCCTGCTCAGAACAACTTCGCGAGGTCCATACCGGCGTAGAGCTGGCCCACCTGCTGCTCGTAGCCGTTGAACATCAGTGTCGGCCGCTTGCGCTGGAAGAGGCCGTCCTCGCCGATGCGGCGCTCGGTGGCCTGGCTCCAGCGAGGGTGGTCGACCTTCGGGTTCACGTTCGAGTAGAAGCCGTACTCCTGAGATGCGGCCTTCACCCAGCTCGTCTTCGGTTCCTTCTCGACGAAGCGGATCTTCACCAGCGACTTGCCGCTCTTGAAACCGTACTTCCAAGGCACGACCAAGCGCACCGGTGCGCCGTTCTGATTGGGCAGCACTTCGCCGTACAGGCCGAAGCCCAAAAGCGTGAGCGGATGCATGGCCTCGTCCATCCGCAGACCTTCGACATAGGGCCAGTCCAGCACCGAAGAGCGCAGATTGCGCATGGTCTTCGGATCGGCCTGGGTGACGAACTCCACGTACTTCGCATTGCCGGTCGGCTCGACGCGGCGGATGAGTTCGGCCAGCGGGTAGCCGACCCAGGGGATCACCATCGACCAGCCTTCCACACAGCGCAGCCGGTAGATTCGCTCTTCCTGCGGGGCCAGCTTGAGCAGTTCATCGATGTCGTAGACCTTGGGCTTTGCCACCGCACCTTCGATGGCCACTGTCCATGGCCGGGTCTTCAGTGCGTGCGCATGGCGGGCGGGATCTGTCTTGTCGGTGCCGAACTCGTAGAAGTTGTTGTAGCCGGTCACGTCGTCATAGGCGGTCGGCTTTTCCATGGTCACCGCTCCGGGCACCGCGCTTCTTGCGCCGGGCAGGGCGGCCAGCTTGCCTGGCCGAGCGGTTTGCGCGTGCGCTTCACGCGAAGCCCACGCGGCCAGCGTGGCGCCCGCCGCCCCGCCGGCCATCAGCGCCAGCAGGCGACGCCGGTCTTCGTAGAGGCTGCGTGGCGTGACGTCGGAGGAGGGCAGCGAGTAGCCGCGGTCTTTGAGGAAATGCATGGCGAAGGTCCGTGAAGCGGGACACAGTGGCGCCGGGAGGCGCATGCCGAGTCAGTCGCCGGGCGGCGCCGCTTCTTACATGCTAGCCGTGAGCAAACCCGCCGGGGGGCGTGCGGACAAGCGGCGGCCGCCGCGGCGATGCTCAGATCACGTCGCCGAAGTCCGTCGGCTGCGCGTAGAGGCGCAGCGACGCCTTGGACACCCGCTCGCGGAAGCTCTTGCGGGCGAAGAGCTTGGCCTGGGCCTCGGCCGGCAGATCGGTAATGTTGATGATGTTCTTGACGATCAGCGTGTCGATCACGTCCTCGATCACGCGCACGAACTCGGCGTCAAGGCGGGAGAAGTCTTCCGGTGGCGCGGAGCGACCGAGGAAGGCACTCACCTCGGGATGCCGTTCGTCGAGGAACTCCAATGCCTGGGCGCTGCTTTCCCGGTGCAGGCTCTCGATGCGGCCGTCGGCGCCGCGGCGGACGTAGGGCATGGGCAGGGCGTGAAGTCGAAGCTGCGGCTCACTATACGCGCCGGCCGTGCCGAGTTCACAGCTCGCCGTAGGAATGCAGCCCGGACAGGAACATGTTCACGCCCAGAAAGGCGAAGGTCGTCACCGCCAGCCCGGCCAGTGCCCACCACGCGGCCACCGGCCCGCGCAGGCCCTTCATCAGCCGCATGTGCAGCCAGGCTGCATAGTTCAGCCACACGATGAGCGCCCAGGTCTCCTTCGGATCCCAACTCCAGTAGCCACCCCAGGCCTCGGCGGCCCAGAACGCGCCGAGGATGGTGGCGATGGTGAAGAAGGCAAAGCCCACCGCGATGGACTTGTACATCACATCGTCCAGCACATCGAAGGGCGGTAACCGCACGGCGATCCGCCGGCGTGCGGCCAGGATGCCCCCCGTGATCAGGACCGCCGCGCCAAAGTACACCGCCCAGTAGCTGCTGAGGGACTCGATCGGGTTCTTGCGGAACACCACCGGCTCCAGGCACAGCACCATGCCGAGCACAAGCAGCGGTGCGAGCTTGAGCCAGTTGCCTTCCCCCGCGTGGCGCTTGACGAGATAGGCGAAGGCGACCATGGCTGACAGCGCGAAGGAGCCGTAGCCGATGAAGTTGGCTGGCACGTGAAGCTTCATCCACCAGCTCTGCAGCGCAGGTACCAGCGGCTGGATCTCATGCGCTTCGCGCACTACCGTGTACCAAAGCAGGAAGCCTACCGCCGCGCTCACCACGAGCATCACGAAGGCGCCCAGCGCGCGCGTGGCGTAGTGTTGCTCGTAGTACAGGTAGAACAGCGTGGTCAGCCAGCAGAACAGCACGAACACTTCGTACAGGTTGCTGACGGGAATGTGCCCCACGTCGGGCGCAATCTGGTGGCTTTCGAACCAGCGCACCAGCGTGCCCGTCAGCGCCATGAACACCGCAACCCACGCCAGCCGCGAGCCCAGGCGCCCGGCCACGCCACCCTCGCCGCCCGACGACATGAGACCGATCCAGTAAAACGAGGTGCTCATGAAGAACAGGACGCTCATCCACAAGATGGCACTCTGGCTCGACAGGAAATACTTCAGCGCGAACACGTTTTCCGCCTGCGACAGGTCGGCGCCGAAGTCATCTGTGGCGCCGGCGTACAGCGCGATGCCAAGCAAGGAGGCCCCGCCTACGGCGAGCATGAGCACGCGCAGCCGTCCCCAGAACCAGCCGAGCGTCACCGCGACAGGGATCGCTCCAACCAGGATGGCCTTTTCGTAGCCGTCCATCGCACTTTCGTAGCGATGGAAGGCGAACGCTCCGCCGGCGATGACCAGCACGGCGAACAGCCAGTCGAAAACCGTGCGCCCGGAAAAAAAGCCGGGCCGGCCGAGAGCGAGGGTGGTGGTGTTCATGGCAAGTCCTCCTTACTCCCTTTTCGCGTCGGGGAGAGGATCGGGGTGAGGGGCGCTGCATCGCGGTGCGACACATCAAGGCGCACGGCAGGGTGGGCGGGCTGGCTGAGGAGGGCCCCCTTGAGCAGCTCGAACTCCGCGTCTGCATCCATGGTTCGTCGCGTGGTCGACATCGCCGCCGTCACGCGCGTGCCGCCAGTCGGGTCGCTGGCCAGCCATACCCAAAGACGGCGCTCTCGCACATAGAGCATCGCGAACACGCCGATGATCAGCAGCACCGCGCCCAGGTAGACCAGCGTCTTGCCCGGCGCCCGCGCCACTTGGAACACGCTGGCCTGCACTTGGTCGAAGCTCGCGAGTTGCAGCAGCACGGGCGCGGGGTAGAAGAAGCTGTCCGACAGCGACAGCACCGCCTGGGTCATGAAACCCTGGGCCTTATCGTCGGCTGGCATCGGCGCCAGCCCGGCAACTTCGCGCGAAAGGTTCATCAGCTCGAACAGCCCGCCGTTGAGCATGCGCAGCAGCACCTCGGAGATGCGCGCGCGCTCCGGCTGCGGCACGTTCTGATCGAGGAAATTGGACACCGCCTGCAGCCCGCCCGCCGGCTCGCCCGGGCGCACGGCTTCGGCACCTGCGAACAGCGACAGCACGCGCACGGTTGTCGCCATGAGCTGCGTGCCCAGCTCCGGCTTGTCGGCCGGGGTGGCGACCTTCACGTAGCGGGTGGCCGCCTTCTCGCGCAATGCAGGGTCGGCCAGCGCGTCGCGCAGGCGCAGCCAGCCCGCTACACCGTCGTTCTCGTCGGCGGGGATGCGCATATAGCGGAAACTCTCGGAGGGTGTGTCACGTACCCCGGCGAGGAACACGCGCTGTCCGCCGATATCGATGGGCAGCATGTAGTTGTGGAACTCGCGAGCCTGACCGGCGGCGTCGCGAAGCTTGTAGCTGACGGAAGGGCCGACATTGCGCAGATCCTTCTTGTGGCGCACCTTGGCGCCGGATCCAAGATGCTCCTGCACCGAGCCGACGAGGTCGACCTTGCGCACGTCGGTATTGGCGCCGCCATCGCTGAAGTTCTCTACGTTGATGACGCGCAGGTCAGTGAATTCCAGGGTCAGCGTGTCGGTTCCCCCGCTCTTGGCATTGCTTAGGGTCGTGCGTCCTCCGACCTGCCCCTCCACATCGAAGGGCTTGCCTCCCGGGGTCATGGGTAGGGCGCGCAACTTGAGCGCCGAACCGCCATCTTCGAAGGCGCTCTGGTAAATCGCGATGCCGCGGTGAAAGGCAGGTTCGTTGACCTTCACTGTCGCCGGGACGGTTTGGCCGGTGTCGCGGTCATGAATGACGATCTCACTGGCGAACAGCTTCGGCATGCCGGTGGCGTAGTACTCGACGATGAACTTCTTCAACTCCACATCGAAGGGTAGTTCCTGCAGCACCACGCCGTCCGACATGCCGATCACCGCCACACCCGCGCGACCCTGCTCAGGCACTCGAAGGTTGGCCCGAAACGTCGGGTTGGAGGCGCTCAGCCGATGGGCGGCCGGCACGTCGCGAATGAATCCGTCGCCGCTGAATACCGATTTCCCCTGCAGCGCCATCTGCGCGCGCACGATGAGGTCACCGTCGAACAGCCCGCCCACGCAAACCAGCACGATGGCAGAGTGCGCCGCGATGTAGCCTAGCTTGTTGGCTGCGCCGCGGCGCGCGGCGATCATGGTTCCGTGGTCGCGCCGCTGCGCCCGTGCCCTCCATCCCGCTGCGGTGAGTAGCTGAGACACCCGCTCGAAAGCCGCTTCGAGCGATTCCGACGTGTGCCCCTGCGCCTTCAGGTGGAATGCCTGTAGCCCCTGTTCGCGGACATGCTCCTTGTAGTTGCGCAGATCGTGCAGGATCTTGGGCGTGTTGCGCGCGATGCATAGGCTCGTGGAGATCACCAGGAAGCCCAGGATCAGCAGGAACCACCACGCGCTGTACACGCTGGTGAGGTACAGCGCGCGGAACACCTCGGCCCAGAAGGGGCCGAACTGGTTGATGTAGTTGTTTCCCGGTTCGTTCTGCTTGACCACCGTGCCGATCACCGAGGCGATGCAAATCACGGTGAGCAGCGAGATCGCAAAGCGCATCGAGGAGATCAGCTCGATGCCGTCTCGCATCCAACGCGAGCGTGCGCGCAGTTCGATGCCGCTGGTGGCAAGGCTCATGGGGCAGATTATCCGGGCGGCAAAGACCGCAAAAGGCAGACAGGCCGCTGCAAAAACGCAAGAGGCCGGTGCTAGACCGGCCTCCAGGGCGACAGTTCAATCCGGATGCGGTTCAGCGCAGGCCGGCGATGTAGTCGGCGACGGCAGCGATCTCCCGGTCGGTCATCAGGGCCGCGATGCCGGTCATCTGCGGGCTGTTGGCCCGGGAGCGGTCTCGGAAGGCCCGCAGCTGCGCCACGGTGTACTCTGCGTGTTGCCCGGCAAGGCGTGGGTACTGTGACGGGATGCCGGCGCCCGCGGGACCGTGGCAGCCGGCGCAGGAAGCAATCTGGCGGTCGGGAAGTCCTCCGCGGTAGATCTTCTCGCCGAGGGTCACCAGATCCTTGCTCTTGGCAAAGCCCGGCTTGGCCTGCTTGGTGGCATAGAACGCCGCCACGTTGTTCATGTCTTGCTCTGAAAGCTGCGAAGCGAAGCCCTTCATCACTGCGCTCGGCCGCTTGTCTGTCTTGAACTCGGTCAGCTGCTTGACGATGTACTCGGGATGCTGCCCCTGGAGGATGGGGTTGGCGGCGCTGCCTCGCGAGCCGTCGTTGGTGTGACAGGCGGCGCACACTTGGGTCGACATCGCCTGCCCCTTGGTCACGTCGGGCTTGGCGGCCGCAGGGGGCGGCGCACCAGCGGCGGCCGCGGTGGCGGCGAGCGAAGCGAGCAGAAGGCCGGGCAGCAGGTGGCGGGCGAAGCGCATGTCGTTCGAAGGCGTGTCTGAGGCAAAACCGGCGGATTCTACAATGATGCCTTTGGGCGGCTTCATGACCGATCGAACCCCGCAGCAGGATGCCGCTCGCACGCCGGCACGCTCCATCGAGAAGGCGGCGCTCGCGTGGGCCCACACGGCGCGTTTCCTCGCCACCGCCAGCCAGTTGGACCAGCTGTCCGCATCCGAGCTGCCCGAGATTGCCTTCGTGGGTCGCTCCAACGCGGGCAAGTCCACCGCCATCAACATGCTGACGCAGCAGAAGCGGCTCGCCTTCGCCTCCAAGATGCCGGGCCGCACGCAGCACATCAACCTCTTCGAGCTGGGCCCGAAGACGGCCCCGGACGCGATGTTCGCAGACCTGCCGGGCTACGGCTATGCCGCCGTCGCGCGTGAGGCCAAGCTGCGCTGGCAGCAGGTGATGGCCGAGTACCTTGAAGTGCGGCGCAACCTGGTCGGTGTAGTCCTGATGGTGGACTCGCGCCTTGGATTCACCGATCTGGACCGCCAGTTGCTTTCCTTCGTGTCTCCCCGCTTGGCCGGCGGTTCGGTGAAGCTGCTCGCGCTACTTACCAAGGCCGACAAGCTCAGCCGCAGGGAATCGCTCGAGGCCCTCGCCGCCGCACAAGCCGTGCTTGGCGAGTCGGCCACCGAAGAGGCCGAACTGAGCCTCACGCTGTTCTCCGCACTTAACCGCACCGGCGTGGCGGACGCGGCGGTGGCGCTGCATGGCTGGGTGCATCCCGTGAACCAACCATGATCGACAGCGGCTTCGTCCCGCTTCAGAAAACGACGTAGCGGCTGCGCGAAAAGCGCTGTCCGCTTCTCGCTCGCTCCTTCGCCGATTTCCCATCGCGCGATCTACTCGGGAACAAGAAAAAACCCCGCCGAAGCGGGGCTCATAGCGAGGTGCGGACGCTGCCGCATCTCCATCACTTCTTGTTCTGCTTCTCGTCCTTCTTGCCCTTCTTGGGGGCGGAAGCGGGGGCGGTCACCACGGGGGCGGGGGCGGCCTCTTCCTCGGCGGCCTGTACCGATACCGACACGATCACAGGGTTCTTCTTGCCGTGCGTCACCACTTTGGTCCCCGGCGGCAGCTTGATGTCGTTGACGTGCAGCGACTGGCCCTTCTGCAGCTCACCTAGGTCAATAGTGATGTACTCAGGCAGCTGCGAAGCTAGGCACTGAATCAGCAACTCGGTAACCACGTGGTTCACCAGGCACTTGTCGGTCTTGACAGCTGGCGAGTTTTCCTCGTTGATGGCGTGCAGTGGCACCTTTTTCGTGATGCGAGTGGTGGCGTCGACACGCTGGAAATCAACATGCATCACCCGCGGCTTGTAAGCATGCATCTGGTAGTCGCGCAGCAACACCTGCTCGCCCTTGCCGTTCAGTTCCATCTCCAGGATAGAGGAGTGGAATGCTTCCTTCTTGAGGGCGAAGAACAGCGCGTTGTGGTCGAGCTCGATCATGGCGGGCTGCCCGGCGCCGTAGACGACGCCGGGCACCTTGTCGGCTTTGCGCAGGCGGCGGCTCGCTCCGGTCCCCTGCAGCGTGCGCTCGAAAGCGACGAATTTCATGGTTGGCTCCAGTACTGGCGAAGCGCCCGCGACCAGGCTGCTTCCTTGAGGAAGGGGCCTTGCAGCCCCCGGGAATGCGGCCGAACCGAAGCACGGCTGCTGCGGCTCAGAAGTTGTTGTTCTGCTCCGCAAAAAGGGAAGTGACCGACTCGCCGTCTGAAATGCGGCGAATCGTCTCGGCAAAGAGGAAGGCAACCGACAGCTGGCGCACCTTCTTGCAGCTGTTGCCTGCCTCGTCGAGCGGGATGGTGTTGGTGATGACGACCTCGTCGAGCGCTGAGCCACGGATCCGTTCGATCGCCGGGCCCGAGAACACTGCGTGGGTGCAGTACGCATACACGCTTTTGGCGCCACGCTCTTTGAGCACCTCGGCCGCCTTTACCAGCGTACCGGCGGTGTCGATCATGTCGTCCATGATCACGCAGTTGCGGTTCTCGATGTCGCCGATGACGTGCATCACCTCCGACACATTGGCCTTGGGGCGGCGCTTGTCGATGATGGCAAGGTCACAGCTCAATTGCTTGGCCAGTGCGCGGGCGCGCACGACGCCGCCCACGTCGGGCGACACGACCACGAGGTTCTCGTAGCGCTTGATCTGCAGATCCGACAGCAGCACCGGAGAGGCGTAGATATTGTCGACCGGGATGTCGAAGAACCCCTGGATCTGGTCGGCGTGCAAATCCATGGTCAGTAGCCGCTCAACCCCTACCGCTTCCAGCATGTTGGCCACCACCTTGGCGCTGATGGGTACGCGGGTGGAGCGGGGGCGGCGGTCCTGACGCGCGTACCCGAAATAGGGAATCACGGCAGTGACGCGGCGCGCCGATGCGCGCTTGAGCGCGTCGACCATGATGCACAGCTCCATCAAGTTTTCGTTCGTGGGCGCGCAGGTGGGCTGCACCACGAAGATGTCGCGCGCACGGACGTTCTGCTGAATCTCGATGTCGACCTCGCCATCGGAGAAGCGGCCGACTTTCGCTTTGCCCAGCTCGATGCCGAGATGGCCTGCCACTTCCTGCGCCAGGGCAGGATTGGCGTTACCTGTGAACAACACGGTGTTGAACAGCACGTTCCCTCCGTCGAGGCTTTCGGGGCGCGGTCGCCCCGTTGCTTCAGCCCCGGCGTGTGCCCGTGTGGCGCACCGGGATCATGGTCACTTGGCAGGGGAGGAAGGACTCGAACCCTCGCATGTCGGAATCAAAATCCGATGCCTTAACCAACTTGGCGACTCCCCTACACAGGTCACCGGCAAAGAGCCAGTGACCACAACTCTCAACCTGCTGCCCATCCGGCCAGCGGGTGCTGCTGCAGGCTTCGGCACATCCGACCTACCCAGCCTGCCGGAACTTCCGGCAGGGTCGCCATGGGCGGGCTTCCTGTGTCATTGATATGTCCTATCCTGGCAAAGACTGCACTGCCTGAGCCCGTCATGCGACTGTTGCCGAAACGGGCTTCCAGCAGCCGTGCGGCTTGCGCCACCCCGGAACACTCAGCCTCGGCGGCAGGCTGCAAATCGTTGCGCCCGTATCCCGCGACAAGTCCTTCGGCTCCGAACTCTGCAAGAAAGCCTGCAAGTATAACAGCATCGGTGTCGCGCCTGAGCAGCGGGCTCGTGAAGATGGCTTGCGTGGCAATGCTGGCGGCTGGCTTGAGGACGGCGAAGCCGTGCGTCGGTAGATCAAGCGGCGTGAGTTGCTCGCCAATGCCTTCTACCCAGGCATTGCGGCCTCCGAGGAAGAACGGAACGTCGGCGCCTAGCGCGAGACCCAGCGTCATCAGCCGATCGATTGGCCAGTTCAGGTTCCACAGCCGGTTCAGCGCCAGGAGCGTGGATGCCGCGTCCGAGCTGCCGCCGCCCAGGCCCGCGCCCCACGGAACCTGCTTGTCGATGTAGATGTCGGCCCCGAGTGCCGTGCCACTTGCAGCCTGAAGATTGCGGGCTGCGCGGAGGCACAGATCATTTGCGGGAAGGGCAGCGGTGAGGTCGTGGCGGGCCAGCCGTCCGTCGTCGCGGCGCTCGAAATGCAGCATGTCGCACCAGTCGATGAGGACGAACACGGATTGCAGCAGGTGATAGCCGTCGGCCCGCCGCCCGACGACATGCAGGAACAGGTTCAGCTTGGCGGGGGCCGCCACATCCATGATGGAACGAAGGCTCATGGTTACTCCAGCCTGGCGCGCACCTTCACGGCGGGTGGTGCTTCTCGCTGGGCTGACACCCAGCCCTCTGGGAACCGGGTCAGGTTCACCACCCAGCCGAGCTGGCGGAAGCCAGACTCCGAGGCCGACGCGGTCGGCGTGCTGGGCGCGCCGGGCCATGGGCGGCCCCGAAGCCAGTCGAACAGGGCGGCCAGGGGGAGGCTTTCCCCCAACACCTCGCGCGTGAGTTCATCGAGGTTCGCGAAACGCCGCTCGCCTTTTGGCGTGAGCAGCGCCACCCGCCCGGGTGCCCAGCGTGCCTGCGCGAGCACGGTGCCCAGCGGCGTGCTGAGCTCGAGGTGACCCTGTGCGGGACTGCCCTGAAGGTCGAAGGCGGCGCTCAGGCTGCGCGCCTGGCTGGTGGGTGTGGCGTCAACTTGCACCGTCATGCGGCCGGTTAGCGACTCGCCATCGAGGCCGGGTGGCCGCGGAGGCATGGCGCAACCGGTGATCGCCGCTGCGCCGAGCACGCAGGCGAGCCGACCGGCCCAGCACCTCACAGGTCGCCGACCTTCAAGCGCGCCAGCGTTTCGCGCAGCACGTCGTTGGCAGCGTCGCGGCCGCGGGCCTCGCGCCAGACGCGCTTTGCCTCTTCCCGCTGGCCGCTCACCCACAAGACCTCGCCGAGGTGGGCGGCGATTTCCGGGTCGGGCCGCGACTGGTAGGCCCCGCGCAATAGGCGAAGCGCCTCGGCATGGTTGCCCAGGCGGTACTCCACCCAGCCCAGGCTGTCGGTGATGAACGGTTCGCCGGGCGCGATGTCGAGCGCGCGTTGGATCAGCGCCTTCGCTTCCGGCAGGCGCTTCCTGCGATCGGCCAGCGAATAGCCCAGTGCGTTGTGCGCATGGTGGTGGTCGGGCTTGAGTTCGATCACACGCCGCAGGAGGCGCTCCATCTCGTCCAGGCGGTTGAGCTTCTCGGCCATCATCGACTGCTCGTACAGCAAGTCGACATCATCCGGATACTTCTGGTTGGCGGTGTTGAGCAGCTTGTTCGCCTCGCCCCAGTTCTTCACGTCGCGCAGGACCTGCAACTCGGCCATCAGCTTGGTGCGCGTGTCTTCCTCGCTGCGTTCAGGCGAGCGACGGATGAGTTCACGAGCCTCGCGCAGCTGCCCCTGCCGGGCCATCATGGACGCGCGGCGTGACAACACTTCGAGCGCGCGCTGTGGGCTGTCGACCTTGCTGAGCCAGGCTTCGGCGCTCTTGAAGTCGTTCTGCTGCTCGGCGGCCTGGGCGAGCATGAGCCACGCCTGCATAAGACCGCGCTCGGATGCCGTGCTCTGTTCGCTCTCGTCTTCGTGCGGGTCGGCAGCCTGTCCGGCGTCGGCTTGCACCAGTTCGATGTAGCGCTCCAGCGACGCGGTGGCCCGCTTGGGCTGGCGCAGTTCGAGCTGCAATGCACCCAGGGTAAGCCAGGCCGGTGCGAGGTTGGCTTGGTCGCTTGTGATGGCTTCCAATTGCGTTACCGCATCGCCATAACGCTGGGAAGCAGTCAACGCCCGAGCGTAGGCCAGGCGCGCCGCATGGCTCTTGGGGTTGGCCGCGAGGTGTTCCTGCACCAAACTCTCTGCGGCCGGCGTGCCCGGAAGCAATTCCAGCGCAAGCAAGGCGGGCGCCTCGGCCTGTGGGTCGCGCGCCAGCGCGCGGCGCGCCGCATCGAGGGCCCGCCCGGGATCGGCCGCGATGAGCCAGGCGCGGCCCAGCGCCACGCCTCCATGAGGCGCAGGTAGCCGGGCGACTTCTCG
>CBFHAS010000013.1:0-53019 GCA_965653625.1 uncultured Burkholderiaceae bacterium
CGCCGCGCTCGGCGTGCCAGTACGGTTTGCCGGCCAACGGCGCCGGCCCGGCGGAATCGCCCGAATCGCTGCATCTCGCGGCGGGTGACCTGCCCGAGGCCGAGGCGCTGAACACGCTGGACACGGGCCTGTTCGTGAGCAACCTCTGGTACCTCAACTACTCCGACCGGCAGGCCAGCCGAATGACGGGCATGACACGCTTCGCATGCTTTTGGGTGGAAAGCGGGCAGCTGGTCGCGCCGCTGGCGGTCATGCGCTTCGACGATTCATTCCTGCGCATGTTCGGCGAGGGCCTGATCGCGTTGACCGACCGCGCCGAACTCATCCCCCAGAGTGACACCTACAAGCAGCGGCAGCTCAGCAGCGTGACCACGCCCGGCGCGCTCGTACAAGGCTGGCGGCTTACGCTGTAGCGCCGGGGATGCGCGGCGTGTCGACCCGCACGTCGCCGCACTGCGCGCGGTAGCGCAGCGCGTGGTCCATGAGCACGAGCGCAAGCATGGCTTCGGCGATCGGCGTGGCGCGCAGGCCCACGCATGGATCGTGGCGGCCGAAGGTTTCCACCATGACCGGCTGGCCTTGCAGGTCGATCGAGCGCCGCGGCGTGCGGATCGAGCTGGTGGGCTTGATCGCCAATGCCACCGTGATGTCCTGGCCCGTGGAAATACCGCCCAGCACGCCACCGGCGTTGTTGCTGGCAAAACCCTCGGGAGTGAGCTCATCGCCATGCACGGTGCCGCGCTGCACGACGCTCGTGAAGCCGGCGCCGATTTCCACGCCCTTGACGGCATTGATGCCCATCATGGCGTGGGCGATGTCGGCATCGAGCTTGTCGAACAGCGGCTCGCCCAGAGCCACCGGCACGCCGTGCGCGATGACATGAATGCGCGCACCGCAGCTGTCGCCGAGGCGGCGCAGCTCGTCCATGTAGTCTTCCAGGCGGGGGATGTCGGTCTTGTTGGGCGCGAAAAAAGCGTTGTCCGGCACGTGCTCCATACCTTCGAACGGGATGACGATCTCGCCAAGCTGTGCAAGGTAGCCGCTGAAGGTGGTGCCGTACTGTTCCTTCAGCCATTTCCGGGCCACCGCGCCGGCCCCCACCATGGGCGCCGTGAGTCGCGCCGAGGAACGACCGCCGCCGCGCGGGTCACGGATGCCGTACTTGTGCCAGTACGTGTAGTCGGCATGCCCAGGGCGAAAGGTCTGGACGATGTTGCCGTAGTCCTTGCTGCGCTGGTCGGTGTTGCGGATCAGCAGGCAGATCGGCGTACCGGTGGTCCGGCCTTCGTAGACGCCGGACAGGATTTCCACGGTATCCGGCTCGTTGCGCTGCGTGACATGGCGCGAGGTGCCCGGGCGCCGACGGTCCAGCTCGGGCTGGATGTCGGCCTCGGAGAGCGCCATTCCCGGCGGACAACCATCGATGACGCAGCCCACGGCCGGGCCATGGGATTCGCCGAAGTTGGTGACGGTGAAGAGGTGACCGAGGGTGCTGCCGGACATGCCGGCATTCTATGCGGCAGGGTCCGGCGAGAGCTTCGCGCGAGCCCTTCTTGCGAAGGGCAGAACCTATGGCGAAATCCAGCGTGCCCGCTGGATGGGTTCACAGTTTCTCAGTGCGAGGTCGATTGCTGCTCGTCGCGCGGCTCGTCAACCGGCCAGTCTCGGATGTAGGCCTTGAGCATGCGGTTTTCGAAGTCCTGGCTTTCGACCACGGCCTTGGCCACGTCGTAGAAGGAGATCACACCCATCAGCGTGCGCTGGCTCATCACCGGCATGTAGCGGGCGTGGCGGCCCAGCATCATGCGGCGAACTTCATCGATCTCAGTCTCGGGGGTGCAGGTGAGCGGGTGGTCGTCCATGACGCTGCGCACCAGCGTGCTGCCCACGCTGCCTCCGTTGCGCACCACCGACTTGATGACTTCGCGAAACGTGAGCATGCCCACTAGTTCGCCGTGCCCCATGACCACGAGCGAGCCGATGTCGTTCTCGGCCATGGTGTTCAACGCGTCGGCCAGTGGCATGTCCGGCGGAACGGTGTAAAGGGTGCCACCCTTCACGCGCAGGATGTCGCTGACTTTCATGGTTGCTCCTTGAGGGCCGTGGGACGGTTCAATATAGCCCACAAAATTCGCGCGCAACACCCGGGTTGCATCCAGGAACAGCCCGCGATTTCAGGGCGGCGCAGCGGCCTCGGGCACGTACACCATGGTTCCGTCGGCGAGCCGGTACGCCACGCCGGCCTTGCGGCCCTGCCCTTCGCCGATCTGCCCGGTGCTCTTGTAGTGCTTGAACTCCTTGCCCTCCTTGACGACCATCTCCATGGCCGGCTGCCCCGGGTTCCTGATGACCACCACATCCTGCGCAGCGAACGGATTCAGCGGGTTCTCCATCACGGCGATCAGCAGCACGGCGATGACCACCAGGAACACGTCGACGAGGTTCACCACCGACAGGATCGGGTCGTCTGAATCCTCCTCGTCGAGGATGCCCGACAGCAGGCGGCTAGCCATGGCTGGCCTGCACGCCGCAAACGCCGGCGTCGCCGTTGAGCAGCATGTTGAGTTCGGCGAGCAGCCAGCGCCGCCGCACCGACAGCACTACGTAGGCGATGGCCGCGGCCATGAGCGCCACGATGACCGCCGCGAACGCCACGACCAGATTCTGCGCCATGCCTTGCGCATGGCCCGACGCTACCGACACCAGCGCCGGCCCCATGGGGATCATCGTGGCCACAAGCCCAAGCATGGGAGCCACGCGGCTGGTGATGCGCAACGGCTCCAGCAGCTTGAGCAGGTGCAGCTCCACCATCTCGGCATTGGCTTGCGGATGGCGCTGCCGGAAGCGCACCAGCGGCCTGCGCGTCTTGCCGAGCACACGGCGCGCCGCCAGGTCGCACAGCAGCGTGCCCAGCGCGAAGAGCGCATACAGGAACATGAGGCACAGCGCCACGAGCACCGGCGTCAGGAAGAACTTGGAGGTTTCGTAGAGGAAGGATTCAAGCGCGTTCACGGGCGGTCTTAGCTTGCAGGGGGTGGATGGGAAGGGGCACGGCATCGCGCCTCGTGCGCCAGGCTTGCCAGCCGATGCCGGCCAGCAACACGGCCGCCAACAGCCCGCCGTAGGCCCAGATCAATTGCTGGACTTGCTCGGCGAGCGGCACCTCGCGCAGTTGCTGGCCTCGCACTGTGCCTGGAGCTTGGGCCATAGGCACCGGTGGCGGTGCTTCGTTCCGCTTCAGCGCCGGTGCGGCGGCAGCCGGGGGCGGCGACGCCGTGGCGCTTTGCGGCGCGTCGGGCACACCCATGCCGTAGCCGCCACGGCTCGCGATCGTCTTCGCGCGATCCTGCGCCTGGGCCTCGCGCCACACAGCCTCGCTGCTGCAGCTGTCGCGGTTGCAGGCCACGCCGGCCTCGGCCATCACCTCGCGGTTGACGCGCTCCAGCTCGGCCACCACCTCTAACGGCGCAGCCCAATAGCCCTTGTGCACAGCCACGAGCATGCGGTCCACCAGCGCCTGGTAAGCGAGCAGGTTCTTCGCGTCGCGGAAGCGCTGGCGCATGTCGAGCCGGTGCTTGTCCTGCACGTAGGTCTCGAAGAATGCCTGCCACTTGGCGGCATCCACCGCTTCGGGCGAGGTCACCTGCCAGCCCCACAGGTTGTCGACCACCTGGTGGATGAAGCGCGTACCGGCATAGCCTTCCTTCAGCATGGCGCCGATCCACTTCGGGTTGAGGTAGCGCGAGCGCATCTCGCGGCCCATGAACTGCTCCAGCGTTTCCTGGCGTGCGCGGCGCGGATCGGCCAGGTTGAGCATGAAGGTCTCGGGTGTCGTGCCGCTCACCTGCCGCACTGCCATCGATGCGCCGCCCACAGCCTGGAACACGTCATCGTTGTCGAGCGTGCCGTACACGTTGCTGGCGCGCGAATGCAGCACGGCCTGCACGCCGTCGAGCGCCATCTTGAACGCATCAATCGCCAACCCGGCGCCCGTCGCGGCGTTGCCCGTGGACGCGGGCGGGTTGCCCCAGAACCCCTGGCCGAAGAGGTGGCCGGTGCGCCGGAAGTACACATCGATCACCTGCTCTTCGCGGCTCCAGGTGTTGCCGGCCATGATGACGTTGTCCAGCCCCACGCCGTAAGCGCCGGGCGGCTGGCTGAAGAGCCTCACCGCCGCGATGCGGCGCGCTTCCTCAGGCGCCACGCCTCGGGCTTCCAGAGCTTTCTCGACGCGCTCGGCGTTCTGGCGCACGGGGTTGTCGGGTTCGGCCGCCTCGTCGATGCCGCGCACCGCGCTCACCGCGCGGTCGAGCAGCAGCATGAGCGTCGGCAGCGAGTCGCGATACAGGCCCGAGGCAGTGATGGTCACGTCGACCCTCGGGCGCCCGAGCACCTCGCGCGGTATCAGCTCGATGCCGGTGACGCGACCGAACGCGTCCCATACCGGCTTGACACCCAGCAGCGCGAGGATCTGCGACTCCAGCACGCCCTCGTGCCGCATGGTCTCGTTGGACCAGAGGTTGAACAGCAGCCGGCGCGGCGGCTGGCCATGCTTCTTGCGATGAGCGTCCACCAGCGCTTGTGCCAGTTGCTCACCTTGCGCGTACACGCCGGGGGTCGGCAGCCGCGCAGGATCGAAGCCATACATGTTGCGCCCGGTGGGCCAGGCCGCGGGGTTGCGCAGCGGGTCGCCGCCCGGGCCGGCGGCCACGTGGCGGCCGGCCAGCGCGGCCACCAGGGCGTCGAGCTCGGCGGAACCATTGCGCTCCATGAGCGAGGCCATGTCGCTTTCGCGCCGAGCGCGCTCCTCGTCGCCGAGCTCACCCTGTCGCGCGACGATGGCGCGTGCGGTGGATGCACGCATCTCGGCGGGCGGCGCCACGCCGAAGGTATGCAGGCCCATCGGGCTTTGGGCCTGGCCGATTTCCTCCAGGTGGTGCTGCAGCGCCTCGGCATCATCCTGGCCGCTCAGCGTCGTGAGGCCCAAGTCCTTGAGCACGCCCATGCGTGCCGCCTTGGCCTGGATATCGGCCAGCGTGGCCGCCGCGGCGCTCTCGCTCTTTTGCAGTGCCACGCCGTAGTCATCGAGCAGCCCGCGCAGGGCCGCCAGCTCCGGGTCCAGCCCCGCAGGGCTGAAAGGCGGCGTCATGTGCGACACCAGTGCGGCCATGCCGCGGCGCTTCGCCTGCAGACCTTCTCCCACCACATCGACGATGTACGGGTACACCTGCGGCACTGCGCCGGTGATGATCTCGCCCGGGTCGGCGTCGGTGAAGCCGACTTCCTTGCCCGAAAGCCACTCGTGCGTGCCATGCGTGCCCACATGGACCATCGCATGCGCGGCGTACTCGCGCTGCAGCCACAAGTAAAAAGCCAGGTACTGGTGGTGCGGCGGCAAGGCCGTATCGTGGTACTGCGCCTTCACGTCGCCCCACCCACGCGCCGGCTGCGCGGCGAAGAGGAGCTTTCCGTAGCGCTGCACGGGGAACACGAAGAAGCGCTCACCGCGCCGGTCTCGCCACACCATGGGCTCAAAGGACTCCGGCGGACCCCAGGCCCTGAGCATGGGCTCGCTCAGGGCCTGGGGCAGCCGGTCGAACCACTCGCGGTAGCGCGCCACTGGCCACAACACGGCCTGCCCCTCGGCCACCAGCTTGGCCAAGGCACCCGGCGATCCGGTGTCGATATTGACGGCGCGCGCGGTCAACTCGGCAAACAGCCCCTCCTCGTCCCGAGGCTGGCCCCGCGTGTCGTAGCCCTCGGCGCGCAGACGCTCGAGCATCTGCCACAGCGAGCGCGGCATCACGTTGAGGTAGGACGCACCGATGTTCTGGTTGCCCGGCGGTGCGTTGTAGTAGATGAGCGCCACACGCTTGTCGCGGTTGGGCGTGGTGCGCAGAGCCACAAGGGCTTGCACGCGATCGGCGAGCCGCCGCACGCGCTCTGGCACGGGCACCTCGGCCACGTAGCTCAGGCCCGTGGTGGCATCGCGGCGACGCTCCTTGGTGGCGATGACCGTGGGCGCCACCATGCCCGCGAACTCGGCTCCTGCGATCTGCCATGAACGCTCGGCCAGGTCCAGACCCTGAGGCGAAGCCTCCCACTCCATGCGGCTGGCCTTGTACAGCGTGATCGCATTGACCAAAGGCACGTCCAGCCTCTGCAACACCGGCACGATCTTGTCGGGAACGTTGCCGAGCTTCATGCCCAGGGCCGCGACCGCCGCCACCTGCGGCCGGCCACCGGCATCGAGGAGGAAGCGCTCGACCGGCACGGCGGACGGAAAGCCGAAAACCACCGCCGCGCGCAGACGGCGATCAGCCAGCTCGTTCACGACCGCCTGCACCGTTTCTTCACCGCCCGCGAGTACCTGGCCCCGGTTGACCACCACACCCACCCACGGCCATGCCTCACGGCCCGGATGACGACGGGCATAGGCCTCGGCGTAGTCTGCGAAGCTTTCATGAAGCTCACCGGTGTCCGGCAACCACAGCGCCGCTTGCGGCAGGGCCTGTGGCGGCTGCGCTTGCGCCGGCCGCTTCAGGTCGCGTGCGGCCACGTAGCGCAACATCGATGCCATGTTGGACACCCCGCCGGCCTCCAGATAAGCCTGCAGCACGGCGTCTTCCTGAAGGCCCAGCTTCGCCGAGGCGTCGGCGTTGGAGCCGGCGCCGTAAAGCGGCACGCCGCGCGCCTTCAGCGCCTGGAAGGCCGGGCCGAGCCGCTCGGCGGCGCTGCCCACCATGTGCCGCGCCACGACCACGCTGGCATCCGCCAGCCCGGCGACGTCGCGCTCGTCGATCAGCGCCTGCGGCACCACCTGGAAGCGCACTCCGGCAAAGGCCGGTTCACGTTGCACGATGGCGACGGCCTCCACAACTGCCGCCAAGGCGGTGTCCCCAGGCACGATGGCCATCTTGGGCGCTGCCACAGCGGGGTGCGAGACCCACGTCAGCAGCGCAAGGATGGCCCCTCGCCACCAGCGACGGGCCGCGAAGATCGATGCAGGGCATGCAGGCATCGCGGATCCGATCAGAAGCTGAGCACCAGCTCGCCCGTGACGTTGCGCCGGGGAAGTTGGGCGAAGGTGTACTGCACGCGGTCGAGCAGGTTGTTGACCGAGATCGCGATGCGGGCCTGCTCGTTCAAACGACAGCCAAGCCTGGCGTTGACCATCGTCACCGCATCGCTGCTGCCCGGCACGCCACGCACGGTATCGGTGTTCTGCGCGGTGGAGAACGTGGTGCCGGTGTAGCGCGCTTCCAC
Source organism: uncultured Burkholderiaceae bacterium (assembly GCA_965653625.1). Lineage (GTDB taxonomy): Bacteria > Pseudomonadota > Gammaproteobacteria > Burkholderiales > Burkholderiaceae_C > Albitalea. The sequence goes on from CBFHAS010000013.1 coordinate 7,267, forward strand.
GGTGCCCGACCAAGCGCCTTCGGTGGCAATGAGCCCGAGGTACGACACGCGTTGCGGCACTTGCGTCAGACGCTTGCCCACGCTTCCCGGGTCGGCCTCGTTGGCCACCATCTCCGTGTCGATCCACGACGCATGCGCGTTCACGTCCAGCCAGCGAGCCGGCCGCGCCTGCAGCATGAGCTCCACGCCTTGCGACACTGCCTTGCCGGCATTGATGCGCTGCGTGAGTGACAGGTCGACCTGCTTGGCGTAAATGAGGTCGGTGAGCCGCGTGCGATACAACGCGGCCCCGGTCTTGAGCCAGGGCGCGGCGCGCCATTCCCCGCCGAGCTCCCAGCCGCTCGCGTGCTCGGGCCGCAACTCGGGATCGCTCTGCAGCGTGAGCCGGCCGGTCGGCGAGATGGCGCTGCTCTGCACTGTCGTGGAATACAAGTCCAGGTTCGAGGGCGCGCGGAACGCCTTGCCCCAGGAGGCACGCAGCGTGACCGACGACACCGGCTTGAACACGGCCGACAGCTTGGGATTGATCGCCGTGTCGCTGCGCTCGGGATAGAGCGTCTCGACACTGGGCGAGGTGTTCTGGAAGAACCGCCCACGGGTTTCCCAGTGGTCCACGCGCGCACCCGCATAGAAGGTCCACGCCTCGTGCGCTCGGAACTCGTCCTGCAGGAAGGCCGAGGTGGTAGAGGTTCGAGCGTCGTAGCCGTTGTTCACCGAGGCGCGGCTGCCCGGATCTCGCCAGTTGCCGAGCGCGTAGCTCCGGCGCTCGGCCGAGTCGCGGTGCAGCGACAACCCGGCCACCACAAGGTGCCGATCTCCCGCTGGCACGCTCCACGTAGCGACCGCGTCCAGCGTGGCATCGGGAGAGTCGGTGAGGCTCCCGGTGCCGCTGTCCCAGGCCGCATTGGTTCCCGCCGTCGGGAAGCTGAAGCCCCGCCGGATTCGCGACACATCGACCTTGAACTCGCCGCCCTGATCGAGCTGACGGGCATAGCCGGCGAACACCCGCGTGCTGTCCTGGCGCAGCGGCGTGCTGCCCGTGAAGTGGGTTTCGGAAAGCGTCACCCGTTGACCGTCGATGCTCAAGTTCCCGCTCGATACCGGCCACCCCGCCGAATCCACGAGGTAGGTGTTGAATCGCTCATACCCCTGGCGTGCGTCCGCCGTGGCCACGCCGATCTGGAGCAAGTCCCGGTCGCTGGCCTGATAGCTCATACGCAGCAAGCCATGCCGCTGGGTCCAGGGCTGCCGGCCACGGTCGCCAACGATGTACGCGGGCGTCCCATCTCGTGTGGTCGTGGGAATCGCACCGCTGACGGGCGTGCCAGGCGCCCCCGACACAGGGGTGCGCACCGTGCGCTCGCTCACGTAGCCCTCACGATCGGCGACCGACACGCCGGCCGCGACGCCGAGGCCGTGGCCCAACGCCCGCCGGATGTAGACACTGACGTCCTGCCCGGCCGCATCGCCAAAGCCCACCTTCCCGCGCAAGGTGCTCTCCTCGCGATCAGGGCGCTTGCTGATGATGTTCACCACGCCGCCCATCGCGTTGCTGCCGTACAGGGCGGCGAACGGGCCGCTCACGACCTCGATGCGCTCCACATCGTCGGGGAACACGGTGAGCCAGTTCACTCCCTGCGAGCTGCCGCTTTGCAGAGGCTGCAGCCCGTCCAGCAGCACCAGCGTGCGCCGCGTGTCCATCCCGCGCAGCGAGAACCCGCCTTCGAACGAGTTGCTCTGACCGTTCTCGCCGCGACCCATGTACAGGCCGGGGACGGTTTGCAGTGCGTCGGTGACGCGGGAGACGTTGCGCTGCTCGATGGCCTCGCGCGTCACCAGCGTGACGCTGGCCGGCGCGTCGGACAGATCGATGCCGGAGCGCGTGGCCGTGACGACGACGGCCTGCAATCGCGACGGTTCATCGGAAGCGTTCTCCTGCGCCCACGCGTGAGAAGAGTGGGCCGCCATGACGGCGGCAGCGAGCAGATGCGGTCGGTTCAACATGAGAGAGAGGGGTTCGGCGCGCGGCCCGTCGGGCATCCAACAAGCGATGCGCAGGCGTTCGCGCCCCTTCGGCGGGGGCGCAGGGGATCAGGAGGCCGGCGTCAGGCCGGCTCAGGTTCAGTGGTCGCCTGCCACTGCGGGAACGGATCGGGCAGGTCCACCCATCCCTTCATTCCCTTTCGGCTCTCGGTGAAGTTCAGGTGCGCCGCCTTCCACGCCTTCTCGATGGCAGCGCGATCCATGTCCCGTCCGATGAAGACCACCTCGTTGAGCCGGTCGCCGTAGGGCTCTTCCCAGTGCGCCTCGATCGACTGTCGCTCCGGCGTGCCGGCCTCCGGCCAGCGGCTGCGCGGCGCCGCGGCCCACCAGCGGCCGACCGGCTCGTGCGTGGCGGCACGGCCCGCGCGCGAACTGCTCACCACCCAGTCGGGGCGGCTCGCCAGCCAGACATATCCCTTCGCGCGAATCAGCCCGGGCAGCGGCGCCTCCATGAAGCTGGAAAAGCGCCAGGGGTGCAGCGGCTCGCGACTGCGCAGACTGAAACTGGTGATGCCGTAGGCCTCAGTCTCCGGCGTGTGGCGGCCCTCGAGCTCACGTACCCACCCCGGCATGGCGTTGGCGCGTTCCAGATCGAACTTGCCGGTGCCCAGAATCTTCTCGAGCGGCACACGGCCGTGCTGGGCTTCGACGATGTCCGCCACGGGGTTCAGTGCCTTGATCACCGCCGTCACTTCATGGCGACGGGCAGCATCGACCTTATCGATCTTGTTGACGACCACCACGTCCGCAAACTCGATCTGCTCGGCCAGCAGCGCCGCCAGCGTGCGCCCATCTTCTTCGCCGGCCACTTCGCCGCGCTGGCTCAGCAAGTCTGTGCTGCTGTAGTCGGCCAGGAGATTGAAAGCATCCACGACCGTGACCATGGTGTCGATGCAAGCCACGTCGTTGAGCGACTCTCCCTGCTCGGTGGTGAAGTCGAAGGTGGCGGCCACCGGCATGGGCTCGCCAATGCCTGTCGACTCGATCAGCAGGTAGTCAAAGCGGCCCTCCGCGGCCAGCTTGCGAACCTCCTGCAGCAGATCCTCGCGCAGAGTGCAGCAGATGCACCCATTGCTCATCTCCACCATCTTCTCCTCGGTACGCGACAGCGCGGCGCCCGCATTTCGGGCGCTCTGCTCCACCAGCGAAGCGTCGATGTTCACCTCGCTCATGTCGTTTACGATGACAGCCACGCGCAAGCCCTGGCGGTTGGCCAGCACATGATTGAGCAGCGTGGTCTTTCCGGCGCCGAGAAAGCCGGAAAGCACGGTGACAGGAAGGCGTCGTGCATTCATGTGGGTGAGGAGCGTCGCACCTCCCGCGGTGCGCGTGTCAGATACTGAGAACGCATTATCACATCGAGCCGGATCTTTCCGCTACCCTGCACGCATGGAACGCAACACCCGCCAGCGATCGGCGATCCGCGATGCGATTGCGCAAGCCGAGCGGCCCTTGCTGCCGCAGGAAGTTCTCGAGCACGCCCAACGCGATGCCCCAGGGCTGGGGATCGCCACGGTCTACCGTAATCTCAAGGCACTGATCGACGAAGGCGAGCTGAAGGCCGTCCACTTGCCCGGCGAGAACCCGCGCTACGAGCTCGCCGGTCATCGCCACCACCATCATTTCCAGTGCACGCGCTGCCAACGGGTCTTCGACGTGCATGCATGCCCAGGCGACTTGTCACGCTTGGCGCCCCGAGGCTTCACGGTGGAAGATCACGACCTCACGCTGTATGGCGTGTGCAGCGATTGCGCACAGATCCGCGCGCCGCGGGGCACCGCTGTCCGGCGAGCCTGATATCCCGCTCAGGAAACAGCCGCGCGATGCGGCTTGGGCAGGCCGTCAGTCTTCGATCAGCTCGCGAAGCATCAGCTCGCCGAAACCTGCACGTTCCCAAAACCTGCGCAGCGTGAATCCCGGCTCGATCAGCAGGTGGGCCAACAGCGGCGCCGCCTTGGTCTGCGCCGGATCGCACAAGAGGACATATCGCTGTGCACCTGCCTCGTCCAGCCGCCCTGCCCAGTCGATAGCGACCAGCGTCTCCAGAATGGGCTCGATCTGGAGCGGGTCGGTGCGCAGGACCTCGGCCAGGTCGACTAGGCTCATGCCGTGCGCTGCCGATTCTTTGGCACGTGCCAGCGCTCGCACGATGGTCACCGCGAGGTGGAATCGAGCGCCTGGAATGTCGGGCAGCCGCACCACCCGCATCTGCAAACTCGGCGCATAAGCCGCGATGACCGCGCCGAGCAGCACGATGACCCAGCTGAGGTAGAGCCACACCAGGAAGATCGGCAGCGTGGCGAACGCGCCGTAGACGACTGAGTAACTCGGCACCACGCCGAGGTACCAGCCCAGCACGCGCTTGGCAACCTCGAAACCCGCGGCAACGAAGACACCCCCGACAAGCGCATGCCGCCAGCGCACGGTGGTGTTGGGCACGTAGTGGAACAGGCCAGCCATGCCCAACGCGAGCAGCACGAACACCACGATGCTGAGCAGAAACTTCACCCCGCCGGGCAAGGGGCCGAGCACACCTTGCGTGGCCGTGAGCGCGTATGAGGTGATCGTGAGGCTTGCCCCGAGCAGCAAAGGCCCGAGCGTCACGGCCGCCCAGTACACCAGCACGCGCTGCGCGATGGGCCGCGGGGTGCGCACGCGCCAGATGGCGTTGAGCGTGCGATCGATGGTGAGCATCATCGCGATGGCGGTAAGCCCCAGCGCAACGAGCCCCGCAGTGCCCAGCCGATTCGCCTTGCTTGCGAATTGCGTGAGTGCTGCCAGCACCGGCTTGGCAATCGAGGCAGGCACCAGCGACTGCAAGAAGTACTTCTCGACCGCGCCCTGCAAGGTGGCGAATATGGGAAAGGAAGAGAACACCGCGAGCATCACCGTGAGCAAGGGCACGAGTGAAATCAGCGTCGTGAAGGTCAAGCTGCTGGCGGTGACGCCGAGGCGATCTTCCCGAAAACGCTGTCGCAATGTTTCGAGCGTTTCCCGCCAGGGCCAGGCCTGCAAGGCCTGAACCAGCTGCGCGACATGCTCTTGCCACGTCGCGCGGAGGATCATCGTAGGGCGATTCATCGCTGGCTATGATGCCAGCAATGGTCCCCGCTCTTCCCGCCTTGCCTTCCGCCGTGCGCAACACGCGTGCGGCCGCTGTGGCCACCGTGCTCGCGCTGATCGCTCTCGGCCTCGCATGGGAGCTGTGGCTTGCACCCACCGGCCGCGGCACGCTGGCCCTTAAGGTGCTGCCATTGGCGCTGCCGTTGGCAGGACTGCTAAAGATGCGGCTGTACACCTATCGTTGGGTGAGCCTGCTTGCATGGCTCTACTTCGCCGAGGGTGTGGTCCGCACCACGAGCGACCGCGGCCCGAGCGTGCCGCTCGCCGCCGCCGAAGCCCTTCTCTCGCTGGCGCTCTTCACAGCCTGTGCGGTGCACGTGCGATACCGATTACGGCATGCAAAGCGGGTCGCGGCATGAGCGTGCCTTCCTGGCGCGCCGTACGATCGACCGGAAGACTCGACTCATGAGCGCGCTGCTGGATGCCCTTCACGATGCCATCGGCGAACGCTACGTCCTGCACGAAGGAGACCTCTCCGCCTGGGAGATCGACTGGCGCAAGCGCTACCGCGGCCGCGCGCGGGCGGTGGCAAGGCCCGCGTCTACGGCCGAGGTCGCAGCCGTCGTCAGAGCTTGCGCGAAGCATGGCGCCGGCATCGTGCCGCAAGGCGGCAACACGGGTCTGGTAGGTGGCTCGGTGCCCGACGCGAGCGGCACGCAGGTGGTGCTCAATCTCACGCGAATGAACCGCGTCCGCGAGGTCGACGCGGCCAATCTCGCGATGACAGTCGATGCCGGCTGCATTCTGCAAAGTGTCCAGGAACGAGCCGCAGCCGAAGGTCTGCTGTTCCCACTGAGCCTTGCAGCCGAGGGCAGTTGCACGATCGGCGGCAACCTTGCCACCAACGCCGGCGGCACGCAGGTGCTTCGCTACGGCAACGCGCGAGAGTTGTGCCTTGGCCTCGAGGTCGTCACGGCGGCCGGAGAGGTCTGGGACGGGCTGTCCGGCTTGCGCAAGGACAATACCGGGTACGACCTGCGCGATGTGTTCATCGGCAGCGAAGGCACACTGGGGATCATTACGGGCGCCACGTTGAAGCTCTTCCCGCGCCCGGCGGTGAAGATGACCGCCCTAGCCGCCACGCCCTCCGTGGAACTGGCAGTGCGCCTGCTGCAGCGCGCGCAGGCCAGGCTGGCATCGGGTCTCACCGGGTTCGAAATCATGAGCGAGTTTTCGCTGGATCTCGTGCACAAGCATTTCCCGCACTTGCCACAGCCGCTCCCGGCTTCGCCGTGGACCGTGCTCATCGAGCAGTCCGATGCAGAAGGTGAACCGCATGCCCGCGCGCTGTTCGAGGGCCTCCTCGAATCCGCGCTCGAGGATGAACTGATCACCGATGCCGCCATTGCGGGCAGCCTGGAGCAGTCGCATGCTATGTGGCACCTGCGCGAGTCCATCCCGCTCGCTCAAGCAGAGGAGGGGCTCAACATCAAGCACGATATTGCCCTGCCGGTGTCGCGCATCCCGCATTTCGTAACGAGCACCGACGCCGCACTTGCTCGCGCTTTCCCGGGCGCGCGGCTGGTGAACTTCGGCCACCTGGGCGACGGCAACCTTCACTACAACGTCCAGGCCCCGGAAGGGACGGGTACAGCCGAATTCGTGCGCGATCACGAATCCTCGGTGAACGCGATCGTGTACGACGCAGTGGTGGCGCTAGGCGGCTCCATCTCTGCTGAGCACGGCATCGGTGCACTTAAGCGCGAGGACCTCGCTCAGCGCAAGTCGTCGGTGGCGTTGGCCATGATGCGTGCCATCAAGCAGGCCCTCGACCCGGGCGGCCTTCTCAACCCGGGCCGCGTGCTGTAGCGGTGGCTACTGGACAGGCCCCTTGAGGGCCGCCGGCAGCGGCAAAGCCACCACATCGATCCCCTCGTCGCGAAGCGCCTCCGCCTGCTCCGGCGTGGCGTGCCCGCGGATGGCTCGCTCGTCCGACTCGCCGTAGTGAATGCGGCGCGCCTCATCGGCGAAGCGGTCGCCAACGTCCACGGTGGTCGCGAGAACGTGCTGCACCGCGCGTAGCCACACCCCCGGCATGGTATGGCTCATCGCCGCCGCGCCGGCCTGAGCGGGCGCAGGCGACTCTGCCTGCACTGCCGGGTCTCGAACACCGGACACATTGAGCCGCGGCGCCGAAGGAAGCCGGGTGATGCTCTTGTCGCCGCATAGCGGACATTCAAGCAGCCCGCGCCGCCCCTGCGACACGAAGTCTTCCTCGGAACCGAACCATCCTTCGAAGCGATGATCACGGCAACAACACAGGTTCAGCACCTTCATGGCGGCATTATGACGATCAGTGCCTCAAGGCCCCGGCCCCCACTCGAGGGGCCAGCGGCCGTCGCGCCAGTTCTGCAGCCACAGCAGCCCGATCAAGGTCTTGGCATCGGTGATCTGTCCGCGCTGCGCGAGCGCCATCAGATCTTCAAGGGTAGCGGCTGAGACATCGAGAAACTCTTCATCGTCCAGGCCGCGCGCGCCGGCCACCAGCCCGCGCGCGAACCAGATCTCGATGCCCTCGCTAGAGTAGGCGATCGCGTTATGCAACATCCCGGCGCGTGCCCATTCGCCAGCCCGGTAGCCCGTTTCTTCGGCGAGTTCGCGCACGGCGCACGTCAGCGTCGGTTCACCGAGTTCTAGCTTGCCGGCCGGAAACTCAAGCATCACTCGGCCCATCGGATGGCGATATTGGCGTTCCACCACCAGACGGCCATCGTCCAGGATCGGTACCACCATGACAGCTCCTGGATGCACGATGTACTCGCGAGTGGCGAGGTGCCCGTTCGGCAGGCGCACGGTGTCGCAGCGCACGTCCAGCAGACGGCCACCAAAGACCTGCTTGCTGGACACCAGTTCTTCGCTCAGGTGCGCTTCGTCCAAAGGCTTGTCGTCGCTCATGCCTCAACCACCGCGCCGTAGGTAGCGCCACACGAAACCCGGGAAGCCGAGGGTGAGGAAGAGGCAACCGAACGCGGCATAGAACTCCCATCCTTGTGGTTGCCGTTGACCGATACGGGCTTCCAGCGCAAACCCCATCGCCAGCGTCAGACCCCACAACGCCAGGAGTTCGAGCAGGCGCCATGCCAGGGGCTTGGGGTCCCGCCGCGGACCAAAGATGAACAAGCGCTCGGTGAAAAATGGCAGGTTGGCTGCAATGACAGACACTAGGATCACCAGCCAGACCGCAGCCGAGGAAGACATCAGGTCGCGAGGGCCTTGACGACCGCCTCGGCACACACCGCCATCAGTCCACCAGGCAGGATGCCGAACAGTAGCACCGCAGCGCCGTTGAGCGAGAGCAACGCCCGCACGTCGCCGCCCGCGACGATCGCCTCGCTCTCGGTCGGCTCGTCGAAGTACATCACCTTGACCAACCGGATGTAGTAGAAGGCGCCCACCAGCGAAAGCAGCACCGCGATCACGGCGAGCCAGATATAGCCTTCCACGTTGGTGGATACCAGCGCCTGAAGGACGGCAAGCTTGGCGTAGAAGCCCACCGTCGGCGGGATGCCCGCGAGCGAGAACATAAAGATCGCCATCACGCCGGCGTACCAGGGGCTGCGCCTCGCCAGGCCCTTGAAGTCGTCGATCTGGTCGGACTCGAAGCCCTGCCGCGCCAGCAGCATGATGATGCCGAAGGTGCCCAGAGTGGTGAGCACGTAGGTGACCATGTAGAACATCGCCGAGCTGTAAGCGTTAGCAGCCGACAACGTGTTGTTGTTCACCACACCGGAACACAGGCCCAGCAGCATGAAGCCCATCTGACCGATGGTCGAGTAGGCCAGCATGCGCTTGAGGTTGGTCTGCGCAATGGCCGCGAAGTTGCCCACCACCAGCGAGCCCACGGACAGCACCACCAGCATCTGCTGCCAGTCCACCGCCAGGCCCAGCATGCCTTCAACGAGCAGTCGGACCGCGATGGCGAACGCCGCAAACTCCGGCGCGCCGCCGATCAGCAGCGTCACTGCCGTAGGCGCGCCATGGTAGACATCGGGAACCCACATGTGGAAGGGAACGACGCCCAACTTGAAGCCTAGGCCGGCCACGACGAATACCAAGCCGAACACCAGTACCGATTTGTTGATCTGGCCGGTACCGATGGCTTTGAATACCTCGCCGATCTCGAGCGAGCCGGTCGCGCCGTACATCATCGACAGGCCGTAAAGCAGGAAGCCGCTGGCGAGCGCGCCCAGCACGAAGTACTTCATCGACGCCTCGGTGGCATTGAGGTTGTCGCGTCGCATGGCGGTCAGCGCATACAGCGACAGGCTCATGAGCTCCAGGCCGAGGTAGATGACAAGAAAGTTGTTGGCCGACAGCATGACCAGGATGCCCAGCAGGGAGAACATGGCAAGGGTGAACAGCTCACCCTTCAGCATCTCCCTGCAGGCGGCATAGGGCCGCGCATAGGCCAGCGTAATGATCATCGCCACGCTGGCGAAGAACCCGAGCAGGTGGCCCATCGGATCCGCCACCACCATGCGCTGCATCGCATAGGTTGTGAGGCCCTGGTCGAAGTACCAGAGGTGCATGCCCGCCACGACGGCAAGCGATGCCTGTGCGAGCCAGTAGGTGGGTGTGCGGCGCGGATCGGTGACCCACAAGTCGACCAAGGTCACCACACAGGCCATGGTCAGCATCACGATCTCGGGAAGGACGGCGAGCCAGTTCATGAATGTATTCAGTTGAGCTTCGACACCGAGACGTGCTGGAGCAGCTGCGTGACGGAGGCTTGCATCGGGTCGGTGAAGGGCTTGGGGTACAGACCCATCCACAGCACCGCCACCGCCAACAAGGCCAACATGACGAACTCACGTGCGTTCAAGTCCACCAAGCCGCGCACGTTCTCGTTCGCGATGGGGCCAAAGTACACGCGCTTGACCATCCACAGCGTATACGCCGCTCCGAACACCAGCGTCGTGGCAGCCAGTAGCGCAAGCCAGAAACTGACCTTTACCGTGCCCAGGATGACCATCCACTCGCCAACGAAGCCGCTTGTCGCCGGAAGACCGCAGTTGGCCATGCCAAAGAACACGGCCAGGGCAGCGAACTTAGGCATGGTATTGACTACCCCGCCGTAGCTCGCGATCTCGCGTGAATGCAGCCGGTCGTAGAGCACGCCGATGCACAGGAACATTGCGCCGGAGATAAACCCATGAGAGATCATCTGCACGATGCCGCCGGCCATGCCGAGGTCGTTGAAGATGAAGAAGCCCAGTGTCACGAAACCCATGTGAGCGATAGACGAGTACGCCACCAGCTTCTTCATGTCCTGTTGCACCAGCGCCACCAAGCCGATGTACAGAACTGCAATCAGCGACAGCGCGATCACGAACCATGCATATTCCTTCGAAGCATCTGGCGTGATCGGCAGGGAGAAACGCAGAAAGCCATACGCGCCAAGCTTCAGCATGATGGCCGCCAGCACCACCGAGCCGCCGGTGGGGGCTTCCACGTGCGCGTCCGGCAACCATGTGTGCACCGGCCACATGGGCACCTTCACCGCGAAAGCCGCGAAGAACGCGAAGAACAACAGCGCCTGGGCGGGCATGGACAGCGGGAGCCGGTGCCACTGAAGAATCTCGAAACTGCCGCCGGATTTGTAGTACAGGTAGATCAACGCCACCAGCATCAGCAGAGAGCCGGCCAGCGTGTACAGAAAGAACTTGAACGCGGCGTACACCCGCCGGGGCCCGCCCCACATTCCGATGATGATGTACATCGGAATGAGCGTTGCCTCGAAGAACACATAGAACAGCAGGCCATCCAGTGCCGTGAAGACGCCCACCATGATGCCCGACAGGATAAGGAAGGCGCCCATGTACTGGTGTACGCGCTCCTCAATGACCTGCCAGGCCGATATAACGACAATCACCGTGATGAACGCCGTGAGCGGCACGAACCACAGCGACAGACCGTCCACGCCGAGGTGGTAGCGCACATTGAAGCGCTCGATCCAAGGAAGGTTCTCTTCGAATTGCATCCCGGCGCTTGCAGCATCGAAGCCGCTCACCAGGGGGAGCGTTGCAAGGAAGCCGGCAACCGCACCCAAAAGCGCCATCCAGCGCACGGTGTTCGCATGCTCGTCGCGCCCCATCGCGAGCAGGACGCTGCCCACGGCAATCGGCAGCCAGATTGCAAGGCTCAGCAGACTCATGTTGATGTTCTCCGTGAGCCGTCAGAAGCCGGCAAGCGCCGCGCGCAGCGTCGGCCACAGCTGCCAAGTGAGCAGGCCCAGCACGCCAAGGATCATGACCAGCGCATACCAATACAGGTAGCCGCTCTGCACCAGCCGCACTGCGGAGGCGACGCCGACGACTGCACGCGCCGAGCCATTGATCACCGCACCGTCGATCAGGGCCACATCGCCGCCTTTCCACAGGCCGTGGCCCATGATGCGCGCGGCGCGGGCGAAGACGTTCTCGTTGATCCAGTCCATGTAGTACTTGTTGTCGAGCAGGCGATACAGAAATCCGAAGCGCGCCTTGATGGCGACGGGGATGTCCGGCTTCACAAGGTAGAACAGGTAGGCCAGGGCGACGCCGGCAGCCGCCAGCCAGAACGGCAGCGAGAGCAAGCCGTGCAACGCCATGGCCATGGCGCCGTGAAACTCTTCGGCGAGGTGCTCCATGCCGGGATGCCTGGCGAAATCGACGAAGATGGAACTCTTGAAGAAGTCGCCGAACAGCATCGGGCCGATGGTCATGAAGCCGATGACCACGGACGGCACCGCCAGCAGCACCAGCGGCAGCGTGACCACCCAGGGCGACTCATGCGGGTTGTGCTTCTCGTCGCCATGGGCCTCGTGGTGGGCATCGTCCGTTTCCGGCGGGAAGGGTTTGTGGTGGAAACGCTCGGCTCCATGGAAAACCAGGAAGTACATCCGGAACGAATAGAACGCCGTCACGAAGACTCCAGCCACCACCGCAAAATAGGCGAAGCCCGAACCCGGCAGCTGGCTCGCCTGCGTGGCCAGGATGATGCTGTCCTTGGAATAGAAACCCGCGAAGAAAGGCGTGCCGATGAGCGCCAACGAGCCAAACAGCGAGGTGAGCCAGGTGATGGGCATGTACCTGCGCAACCCACCCATATTGCGAATGTCTTGGTCGTGATGCATGCCGATGATCACGGAGCCGGCGGCCAGGAACAGCAGCGCCTTGAAGAAGGCATGCGTCATCAGATGGAACACCGCCACCGAGTACGCCGACGCGCCAAGAGCAACGGTCATGTAGCCCAGCTGCGACAGGGTGGAGTACGCCACCACTCGCTTGATGTCGTTCTGGATGACTCCCAGGAAGCCCATGAACAGCGCGGTGATCGCGCCGATGACCATCACGAAGCTGAGCGCCGTGTCCGAAAGCTCGAACAACGGAGACATGCGTGCCACCATGAAGATGCCGGCTGTCACCATGGTCGCCGCGTGGATCAGCGCGGAGATCGGGGTCGGACCTTCCATGGAATCGGGTAGCCAAACGTGCAGCGGAAACTGCGCGCTCTTTCCCATGGCGCCAATGAACAGGCAGATGCAGACCACAGTGATCAACATCCATTCCGTGCCCGGGAAGGGCATCCTCGCCAGCTCGCCGGCGCGGGCGAACGCTTCTGCGTAGCTCAGTGTGCCCGCATAGGCCACGATGAGACCAATGCCGAGGATGAAGCCGAAGTCGCCGACGCGGTTCACCAGGAAAGCCTTCAGGTTCGCGAAGATCGCCGACGGCTTGGTGTACCAGAAGCCGATCAGCAGGTAGGACACCAGACCCACCGCCTCCCAGCCGAAGAACAGCTGCAGGAAGTTGTTGCTCATCACGAGCATCAACATCGAAAAGGTGAAGAGCGAGATGTAGGAGAAGAAGCGCTGGTAGCCCGGGTCGTCCTCCATGTAGCCGATGGTGTAGATGTGCACCATCAGCGATACGAACGTCACCACCGTCATCATCATGGCCGACAGGCCATCAATGAGGAAGCCAATCTCCATCTTCAGGCCGCCGATCACCATCCATTCGTACACAGTGGCATGGAACCGGGCACCGTCGAGAGCCACGGATTTCAACACCATGGCCGAGAGAATGAACGAGACGAGCACGCCTAGGATCGTGGCCGTGTGCGCGCCGCGGCGCCCAATGGCCTTTCCGAAAAAACCGGCGGCCACCGCGCCGGCCAGCGGCGCGAGCGGGATCCACAACAGCGTATTAAGAGACAGTTCTGCAGCCATGTTCTTATCTTGCGGCGTCCTCGACTCAGCCCTTGAGGGCGTCGAGCTCGTCGACGTTGATGGTCGCCCGGTTACGGAACAACACGACCAGGATCGCCAGGCCGATGGCCGATTCGGCCGCCGCCACGGTGAGGATGAAAAACACGAACACCTGCCCCGCCATGTCGCCGAGGTAGTGCGAAAACGCGACGAAATTCAGGTTCACCGCCAGAAGCATCAGCTCGATGCACATCAGGAGAACGATGAGGTTCTTACGGTTCAGAAAGATGCCGATCACCGACAGCGCGAAGAGCACCGCTCCCAGCGAAAGGTAATGACCTAGGCCGACTGCTGCCATCACTTCTGCTCCCCGGCTGCCGATGCGGGCTGCGGTACATCCACGACCGGCGGCATCTTCACAATGCGTACCCTGCCTGCCTTCTTCGCCTTCACCTGCTCGGATGGATTGACGTACTTGGTGTCCTTGCGCCGGCGCAGTGTGAGCACGATGGCAGCAATGATTGCCACGAGCAGCAACACCGCAGCAATCTGCAACGGGTAGAGGTACTTGGTGTAGATCTCGATGCCAAGCACCTTGGTATTGCCCATCTCCACCAGCGCGGGATCAGGCGGTGGGGCGCTACGCACGTCGAAGCCGGGCATCAAGACCAGCGCCATCTCAAGCACGATGACGACGCCCACCAGCAGCGCCACCGGAAAGTGCTTCCAGAAGCCCTCACGCAATGAATCGGTGTTGATGTCAAGCATCATGACCACGAAGAGGAACAGCACCATGACCGCCCCGACGTACACGAGCACCAGTGCTATGGCGAGAAACTCGGCGCGCAGGAGCATCCACACGCACGCGGCCGAGAAGAAGGCCAGCACGAGATAGAGCGCCGCATAGACGGGGCTGCGCGCGGTGATTACGCGAAACGAGGCGGCCAGCAGCACGGCCGAAAAGACGTAGAAGAGCGCAGTGATGGTCTGCATGTTCGTGAAGCGCCGGGCCCGCCGAGTCCTCGTGCGGGCCGCTTGCTGAGGCGTCGGGCCTCAGCGGTAGCGGGCGTCAGCCTCCTTGTTGGCCGCGATTTCTTTTTCGTAACGGTCGCCGACCGCCAGCAGCATGTCTTTGGTGAAGTACAGGTCGCCCCGCTTTTCGCCGTGGTACTCGAGGATGTGCGTCTCGACGATGGAATCGACCGGGCAACTCTCCTCGCAGAAACCGCAGAAGATGCACTTCGTCAGGTCAATGTCGTAACGCTTGGTGCGGCGTGTGCCGTCGTCGCGAATATCAGACTCAATGGTGATCGCCAGCGCCGGGCACACCGCCTCGCACAGTTTGCAGGCGATGCAGCGCTCCTCGCCGTTTTCATAGCGGCGCAGTGCATGCAGCCCACGAAAACGCGGCGACAGCGGCGTCTTCTCCTCGGGAAACTGCACCGTGATCTTGCGCGAGAGGAAATGCCGGCCGGTCAGGGCCATGCCCTTGAACAGCTCGGTGAGCATGAAGCTGGAAAACAGGTCTTTGATTGCGGTGGCCATGGTGCAGCCTTGGCGTTACTTCCAGATGTTCCACGGCGACTGAATCCACAGCCCCACGACCAGCAACCACACCAGCGTGACCGGGATGAAGATTTTCCAGCCCAGCCGCATGATCTGGTCGTAGCGGAAGCGCGGAAACGTAGCGCGCACCCAAAGGAACAGCGTCGCGACGACGAAGGTCTTGATGCCGAGCCAGATCCAGCCCGGAATCACATTCAGAAACTCGGCGTCCACAGGCGCCAGCCAACCGCCGAGGAACATGATGGAGGCCAGCGTGGACACGAGGATGATGTTGGCGTACTCGGCCAGGAAGAACATGGCGAAGGCCATGCCGGAGTACTCCACCATGTGGCCTGCCACGATCTCTGACTCACCCTCCACCACGTCGAACGGGTGGCGGTTCGTTTCGGCGATGCCCGCGATAACGTAGACCACGAAAATAGGCAGCAGCGGCAACCAGTTCCAGCTCAGGAAGGTGAGCCCCATGTCGGCGAATCGGCCCTCGCCCTGACCGAGCACGATCTCGGTCATGTTCAGGCTTCCGGCGACCATGAGCACTACCACCAGCGCGAAACCCATGGCGATCTCGTAACTCACCATCTGGGCGGAGGCGCGCAATGCGCCGAGGAAGGCGTACTTCGAATTGGACGCCCACCCGGCGATGATCACGCCGTACACCTCCATCGAAGTGATCGCCATCACGAACAGCAGGCCGGCATTGATATTGGCCAGCACCACCTCGGGCCCGAACGGCATGACCGCCCAAGCCGCCATCGCCGGCATGATGGTCATGACTGGGCCTAGCAGGAAGAGACCCTTGTTCGCCGCCGTCGGAAGGATGATCTCCTTGAATATCAGCTTCACTGCATCGGCGATGGGCTGCAGCAACCCCAGCGGGCCCACGCGGTTCGGGCCGGGACGAATCTGCGTCCAGCCGATGGCCTTGCGTTCCCACAGTGTGAGGTAAGCCACGCAAAGCATGAGCGGCAGCACGAGCGCGACGATCTTGATCAGCGTCCAAGTGACTGGCCAAGCGCCACCGAGCATCGATGTACCGTAGGTATTGATGGATTCGAGCATGAGGGTCCTCGAGCCTCTACGCCTTGGCGACGCTGATAGGTCCGAACATCGGGCCAAGCGACGCGGTGTGCGGGTGGCCTGCCGGCACGCGTACGGTGTTGCGCGCCAGCGAGGTGTCCAACCGGGCCGGCAACACCGCCTGCGCGTTCCCCTGTATCAATCGCACCTTTTCGCCCTCGCCCAGATTCAGCCGCAGCCATACCGCCTGCGAGATGCTCGCCACCGGCGGGGCAGCATCCGTGGTGAGTTGCAGCGAGGCAGCGCGGCGCACCAGCGCATCGGAGCAGTAGATCGGCACATCGGCCAAACGCTCGAGATCTTCGAACTCGGCCGCCACTGCAACCGGCGCCGAGGACCGGTTGGACAGCCGAGCGGCCACGTCACCGGGCAGGGCTTCGGCGCGCACATCCTCCGACGTCTCAAAGTCGAATCCACCAATGCCCAGCATATTGCCGAGCACGCGCAGCACCTTCCAGGCGGGGCGGGTGTCGCCCAGGGGCCTGACGACCCCGTGGAAGCTCTGCACGCGGCCTTCGGCGCTGACGAAGGTGCCGGAAGTCTCGGTGAACGGCGAAACCGGGAGCAACACATCGGCGCATTCGACCGCCGCATTGCGGAATGAGGTCATGGCCACGACCATCTGGGCCGATTGCAGCGCCGCCACCGCGCGATGCGGATCAGCGGTGTCCAGGCGCGGCTCTACCTGCAGTAGTAGGCATGCCTTGAGGGCACCGTCCAGCATGCGGCCAGCGTCCAGCCCGCCTTCGCCCGGCATTGCGTTCACCAGTTGAGCACCCACGGTGTTGGCCGCTTCGCCCAGATAGCCCACCGTGGCGCCCGTCGCCTCGCCGATCCAGTTGGCGAGCGCGAGCAGCGCCGCGGCGTGAGGGTGTTGCGCGGCCGCATTGCCAAGCAGGATGGCCTTGTGTTCGCCCGACAGGAGGGACTCCGCGATGGCATGTGCCTCGCTCGTAGATTCAACCGCTATGGGTGGGGTGCTGCCTCTCACGGCCGCCACGGCGGAGGCGATCGCCGCCAGTGCGCGTGGCCACTCGCTTGGTGACGCCGTCATCGTGCCGGCAATCGGCATGGCCCAGTCATCGTGCACAGCATGCAAGCTGTGCACGCGCCCGCCCTTCTTCGCGGACTGGCGAATTCGTTGCGCAAAAAGCGGATGGTCCTTGCGGAGGAAGGAGCCAACGACCAGCACGCGCTGCAACTGTGACAGTGAGGCAATAGAGGTACCCAGCCAGCGCGCCGCGGGCCCGCTGGACTGACGGCCTTCTGCCCCCCTAAACTCAGCATGCCGGGTGCGGAAGTCGACATTCTGGCTGCCCAACCCGCGCACCAACTTGGCCAGCAGGTGCAGTTCCTCAGCAGTGGCGTGCGCAGATCCCAGCGCCCCAATGGCCTGCGCACCGTGATCTGACTTGATCTGCTTCAGACCGCGGACCACGTATTCCAGCGCGGTTGTCCAATCCACCGCCTTCCATTCACCGCCCTGCTTCAGCATGGGAGTGGTGAGCCGGTCATCACTGTTCAGGGCTTCGTAGGAAAAGCGGTCCCTGTCGGCCAGCCAACATTCGTTGACCTCTTCATTCTCCAGTGGAACGACGCGCATCACCTTGTTCTGCCGGACCTGCACAATAAGGTTAGCGCCGGTGCTGTCATGCGGACTCACACTCTTGCGGCGCGAAAGCTCCCAGGTGCGCGCCTGGTAGCGAAACGGCTTGCTGGTGATTGCGCCTACTGGGCACAGGTCGATCATGTTGCCCGATAGCTCGGAATCCACCGTGTCCCCAGCGATGGTGGTGATCTCGGCATGCTCGCCCCGATTCACCATGCCCAGTTCCATGACGCCCGCCACTTCCTGCCCGAAGCGCACACAGCGGGTGCAGTGGATGCAGCGGGTCATCTCCTCCATGGACAGCAGCGGGCCTACCTGCTTGTGGAAGACAACGCGCTTCTCTTCTTCATAGCGCGAAGCGGAAGCGCCGTAACCGACAGCCAGATCTTGCAATTGGCATTCGCCGCCCTGGTCGCAAATGGGGCAGTCGAGTGGGTGGTTGATGAGCAGGAACTCCATCACGGCCTGCTGCGCCCGGACGGCCTTGTCGCTCTTCGTCCGCACGATCATGCCCTGCGTAACCGGCGTGGCGCAGGCCGGCATGGGCTTGGGTGCCTTCTCGACGTCGACGAGGCACATGCGGCAGTTGGCCGCAATGGAAAGCTTCTTGTGGTAGCAGAAATGCGGGATGTAGGTACCCGCCTTATCGGCAGCATGCATCACCATGCTGCCTTCGGCTACCTGAACCTTCTTCCCGTCGAGCTCGATTTCAACCATGTCGGTTCTGATGCGTCAGACGGAAGCCGGGACGGCGCACGTCTTATGTTCGATGTGATGCACGAACTCATCACGGAAATGCTTGATCATCGCCCTGACAGGCATGGCTGCCGCATCTCCCAAGGCACAGATCGTCCGCCCCTGGATGTTGTCGGCTACGGAGTTGAGCAGATCGATATCGCTCGTCTTGCCCTGGCCGTGCTCAATGCGATCCACCACGCGCCACAGCCACCCGGTGCCCTCGCGGCATGGCGTGCACTGGCCGCAGCTTTCGTGCTGGTAGAAGTAGGACAAGCGCAGGAGGCTCTTGACCATGCAGCGAGAGTCATCCATGACGATGACCGCGCCGGAACCCAGCATGGAGCCTGCCTTGGCGATGGCGTCGTAATCCATCGTGCAGTCCATCATGACGTTCGCCGGCAGGACAGGCGCCGAGGAGCCTCCAGGAATCACGGCCTTTAGCTTATGGCCCTGCCGCACGCCCCCTGCCAATTCCAGCAGCTTAGAGAACGGCGTACCCAGCGGAATCTCGTAGTTGCCCGGCTTCTCCACGTCGCCCACCATGGAGAAAATCTTGGTGCCGCCGTTGTTGGGCTTGCCCACCTCAAGGTAGGCCTGCCCGCCGTTGGTGATGATCCACGGCACCGCGGCGAAGGTCTCGGTGTTGTTGATCGTGGTCGGCTTGCCGTACAGGCCGTAGCTGGCGGGGAATGGGGGCTTGAAGCGCGGCTGTCCCTTCTTGCCCTCCAGCGATTCCAGAAGCGCAGTCTCCTCGCCGCAGATGTAGGCGCCGAAGCCGTGGGCCCCATGCAGTTGAAAGTTGAAACCCGAGCCGAGAATGTCGTTCCCCAGGTAGCCAGCGCGGCGGGCCTCATGCAGAGCAGCTTCGAAGCGCTCGTATACCTCGAAGATCTCACCGTGGATGTAGTTGTAGCCGACGCCAATGCCCATGGCGTACGCAGCGATCGCCATGCCTTCAATAACGATGTGCGGGTTGAACATCAGGATGTCGCGGTCCTTGCAGGTGCCCGGCTCGCCCTCGTCGGAGTTGCACACCAGGTACTTCGCGCCGGGATACTGACGCGGCATGAAGCTCCACTTCAAACCCGTGGGAAACCCCGCGCCGCCGCGACCGCGCAGGCCGGAAGCTTTGACCTCGGCCACCACTTGCTCGGGTGTCATTCCTTCGCCATCGCCCTTGCCAAGAATCTTGCGAAGCGCCTTGTAGCCGCCGCGCGTCTCATAGTCCCTGAGCGACCAGTTCGTGCCGTCCAGGCCGGCGTAAATCTGCGGCTGCATGTGCCGGCCGTGGAAGCAGGTCTCGCGGCCGGTCGATTGAAATCGGGACAGGTCCAGCATCTCGGCTCTCTTACTTCTCGCCCTGTGCGGCGGTGGCCAGCGTGTCGATGAGCGCGTCCAGCCGTTCGTTGGTCATGAAGCTCACCATCTGCCGGTCGTTGACCAGCATCACTGGCGCGTCCGCGCAGGCACCCAGGCACTCGGTCTGCTGCACGGTGAACAGGCCGTCAGCCGTGGTGCTTCCCTCCTCCACACGCAGCCGCGAGCACAAGTGCTCGAGGGCCTGCTGCCCATCGCGCAACTGGCATGGCAGGTTGGTACACACGTTGAGCTTGTAGCGGCCCACCGGCCGCGGGTTGTACATGTTGTAGAAAGTGGTCACCTCATGCACCGCGATTGCGGGCATGCCAAGGTATTCCGCCACCGCGATCTCGCTGTCCGGCGAGACGTGTCCCAACTCCTGCTGCACGATGGCCAAGCACGCCATCACTGCGGACTGCTTCTGGTCTGCCGGGTACTTGGCCACCTCGCGCGCAAAGCATTCGCGCATCGCATCGGAAATCATCGGTCGATCTCCCCGAAAACGATGTCCATCGTGCCGATGATTGCCACCGCGTCGGCAATCATGTGACCGCGCGCCATCTCGTCCAGTGCAGCCAAGTGAGCGAACCCGGGAGCGCGAATCTTCAAGCGGTACGGCTTGTTGGCGCCATCGCTCACGATGTAGATGCCGAACTCGCCCTTGGGGTGCTCTACCGCCGCGTAGGCCTCGCCCGCAGGCACATGGAAGCCCTCCGTGAAGAGCTTGAAATGGTGGATCAACTCCTCCATGCTGGCCTTCATGTCGAGGCGTGAAGGTGGCGCCACCTTGTGGTTCTCGGTGATCACCGGTCCCGGATTGGCGCGCAGCCAGTCCACGCACTGCTTGATGATCCGGTTGGCCTGGCGCATCTCCTCGACGCGTACCAGGTAGCGGTCGTAGGTGTCGCCGTTCACGCCCACGGGCACGTCAAAATCCATGCGGTCATAAACATCGTAGGGTTGCGTCTTGCGCAGATCCCACTCGATGCCCGAGCCACGCAGCATGGGGCCGGTGAAGCCCAGATTAAGTGCGCGCTCCGGAGAGACGACGCCGATGCCGACGGTGCGCTGCTTCCAGATTCGGTTGTCGGTGAGCAGGGTCTCGTACTCGTCGACGTACTTCGGAAATCGCGCCACGAAGTCATCGATGAAGTCCAGCAGCGAACCCTGCCGGCTTTCGTTCATCCTGGCCAACGCCTTAGCGTTGCGGATCTTCGATTCGCGGTACTGCGGCATGCTGTCGGGCAGGTCGCGGTAGACGCCGCCGGGGCGGAAGTAGGCCGCGTGCATGCGCGCGCCCGACACCGCCTCGTACATGTCGAAAATGTCCTCGCGCTCGCGAAAGCAGTAGATGAAGATGTTCATCGCTCCGCAGTCCAGCCCGTGCGCACCCAGCCACAGCAAGTGGTTGAGCAGCCGGGTGAGCTCGGAAAACATCACGCGGATGTACTGTGCGCGGATGGGGACATCGATACCCAGCAGCTTCTCGATGGCCAAGCAGTATGCGTGCTCATTGCACATCATGGACACGTAGTCGAGACGGTCCATATAAGGCAGAGACTGGATATAGGTTCGCGTTTCGGCGAGCTTCTCGGTCGCACGGTGCAACAATCCGATATGCGGATCGGCGCGCTGGATCACTTCGCCGTCGAGCTCAAGCACCAGGCGAAGCACGCCGTGCGCCGCCGGGTGCTGCGGCCCGAAGTTCAGTGTGTAGTTCTTGATCTCGGCCATGGAATCTAGTGGAGACCACCGTAGGCGTCTTCGCGGATGACGCGGGGCACGATCTCGCGCGGCTCGATCGTCACTGGCTGATAGACGACGCGCTTCTGCTCCACGTCGTAGCGCATTTCAACGTGGCCACTGGTCGGAAAGTCCTTGCGGAACGGATGCCCGATGAAGCCGTAGTCGGTGAGGATGCGGCGCAGATCGAGGTGGCCGTCGAAGATGATGCCGAACAGATCGAAGGCTTCCCGCTCGAACCAGTTGGCCGCACTCCACACATCGACAAGCGAGGCAACAGTGGGCATGTCGTCATCGACCGCGAAGACTTTCAGTCGTAGCCTCCAGTTGTGGCTCACCGACAGCAGGTGTGACACCACGCAAAAACGGGCCCCCTCCCATGGCTCATCCTTGTAGGTGGCGTAGTCGACGCCGCACAGGTCGATGAGCTGCTCGAATCTGAGCTCGTCGTCATCGCGCAAGGCACGGGCCACCCCAAGATAGTCGCTCTCGCCCACCGTGAGTGTGATCTCGCCACGGTCGCACACCACCTTCTTGATCCGGCCGCCCAGGAGCCTCTCCAGCGCGGCTTGCAATGTATCGAGTCTGCTCATCAACGCGCGATCGTGTTCTCGCGGCGAATCTTCGCCTGCAGTTGGATAATTCCGTACAGCAACGCCTCTGCCGTGGGCGGACAACCCGGCACATACACATCCACCGGGACGATGCGGTCACACCCGCGGACGACCGAGTAGCTGTAGTGGTAGTAGCCACCACCGTTTGCGCACGAACCCATGGACAACACCCAGCGAGGCTCAGCCATCTGGTCGTAGACCTTGCGCAGCGCCGGCGCCATCTTGTTGCACAGCGTGCCGGCGACGATCATGAGATCCGACTGTCGGGGGCTCGGCCGGAATAGCATGCCGAAGCGGTCGATGTCGTAGCGCGCCGCGCCGGCGTGCATCATCTCCACCGCACAGCACGCCAAGCCGAAAGTCATCGGCCACAGCGACCCTGTCTTGGACCAGTTGATGACCTTGTCAAGGCTCGTGGTGACGAAGCCTTCTTTCAATACGCCTTCGATGCCCATGGTGTTACTCGATCATTCCCAGTCCCGGGCGCCTTTCCTCCACTCGTTGGCGAAGCCCACGACCAGGATGATCAAGAAGACCATCATGGCCCCGAAACCCACTGCTCCTATCTCTCTCAGGGATACGGCCCACGGGAAGAGGAAAGCGATCTCCAGGTCGAATAGGATGAAAAGGATGGCAACAAGGTAATACCGCACATCGAACTTCATGCGGGCGTCTTCAAACGCTTCGAAACCACACTCGTAGGGGGAGTTCTTCGCCGTGTCGGGCCGGCGCGGGCCAAGCAGGAAACCGATTACCTGGGGAGCCACCCCGACTGCCACCCCCACCAAGATGAAGAGGATGACGGGCAGGTAGGGTTCCAGATCCATGTTGGCTTCGGCTTGGCAATGCAACGGGGCCGCGAAAGCCCCGTTGTTGTTCATCTGGTGGTGCCCACGGCGAGACTCGAACTCGCACAGCTTTCGCCACTACCCCCTCAAGATAGCGTGTCTACCAATTCCACCACGTGGGCCGCTCAGAAAAGCTCATTTCAGGTGTCCGAATCGCATGAGGCGCTAGCTTTCCGAACAGCCTCGCATTCTAACCCGAACCGAAGCGCATTACTCACCGCATAAGGCCCTGTGAAGAGCTCGCAGACGCAGAATCACTTTGTTGGAATCGCTGCCGCGCCAGATGCGGGAACGGAAGGTGTTGCGGCCGCGCCAACGGGATCGCCACCCGCCGGGATCCGGGCCGCGCCGCTGGCCGCAGGGGCGACAGGAACGGGTTGGTCTAACACGCTCCCTGCCGTTGCGGCACCGCCGGAGTCGCGAGCAATGTAAGCCAATGCCAGCGTGCACACGAAGAAAATGGCAGCACACACGGCGGTCGAGCGAGACAGGAAGTTGGCGCTGCCGGTGGCACCGAACAGGCTGCCCGATGCACCGCTGCCGAAGGAAGCACCCATGTCGGCGCCCTTGCCGTGCTGCACCAGCACCAAGCCAATCATCACCAGCGCGGTGAGGATCTGGATCATCACGACCACATTCAGCAACCAGCTACTCATTTCTTCCAGGCTCCAAAGATTGCCACTGCGGCCGGCTTCAGGCCGCAGCACGACAGATGGCCACGAACTCGGCCACCTTGAGGGACGCGCCCCCGATCAGCCCGCCATCAATGTCGGACTGCTCAAACAGTGTTGCGGCGTTGTCGGGTTTGACACTGCCGCCGTAGATGATTTGCATCTCGTCAGACTTCGGCGTGGCGGCATGCAACTGCGTGCGGAGCAAGGCATGCACGGCCCGCGCCTGCTCGGGAGTGGCCGTCTTTCCCGTCCCGATAGCCCAGACCGGCTCGTAGGCCACCACGATCTGAGAGATGCAGTGGCCCAGCGCATGGATGACCGCTGACATCTGCCGCTTCACTACGGCATCTGTGTGCCCAGCTTCGCGCTCCGCCAGCGTCTCGCCAACGCACACGATCGGTGTGAGAGCGTGCTTCAACGCGATCCGCGCCTTATCGGCCACCAGCTGATCGCTTTCGGCGTGGTAGGCACGCCGCTCCGAATGACCGATGATCACGAAGCGGCAACCAAACTCGGCGAGCATACCCGCCGACACGTCGCCCGTGTAGGCGCCACTTTCGTGCGCGGAGCAATCCTGCGCACCCCAACTGATGCGCTTGCCCTGCAGCGATAAAGCCACTTCCGACAGGTACGGAAACGGCGCGCACACCGCCACGTCTGCCGCGTAGGGGCCGGCCTCCTCAATGCCAGCCAGGAGCTCAGCGTTGCCGAGATGGCTGCCATTCATCTTCCAGTTTCCGACGATCAGTTTGCGACGCATCTTGTGTATCTCCGAGTCGCGTGAACTACCATTGAAGGACCAGTTTGCCGATGTGCTGGTTCGATTCCATGACGGCGTGCGCCCGCGCTGCCTCGGCAGCAGGAAACACGTCATGGATCACCGGCTTGACCTTGCCGCTTTCGAGCCAAGGCCAGACCTTGTCGCGCAAGGCACGCGCAATGGTGGCCTTGAAGGGCACCGAGCGCGGCCGCAGCGTCGAGCCCGTGATGGTCAGCCGGCGACGCAGCACGGCGCCGGCGTCAATCTCCGAACGGGAGCCACCCTGCACAGCGATGATCACCAGCCGACCATCATCAGCCAGGCAGGAGAGCTCGCGCGCCACGTAGTCACCCGCCACCATGTCGAGTATCACGTTTGCACCGCGGCCCTCTGTAACGCGTTTCACCTCGGCAGCGAAGTCGCTGGTGTGGTAGTTGATCGCCACGTCGGCACCGAGCGCAAGACAAGCCGCCGCCTTGGCGTCCGAACCAACTGTCACGATCGACCTTGCGTTCGACGCCTTGGCCAGTTGGATCGCGGTGACGCCAATGCCACTGCTGCCCCCTTGCACCAGCAATGTCTCGCCAGGCTGCAAGTGCGCACGGTCAAATACGTTGGACCACACGGTGAAAAACGTCTCGGGGAGGCTGGCCGCCTCCACCTCGCACAGGCCTGTGGGTACAGGCAAACACTGGCCCACGGGCGCCACGCAACACTCGGCGTAGCCCCCGCCTGCGATCAACGCACATACGCGATCACCGATCGCGAAGCCGGACTGCGCTAGTGCAGCAGAATCACCGTCGACAATGGTCCCCGCCACCTCGAGGCCCGGGATATCTGACGCACCGGGCGGCACCGGGTACAAGCCCTTGCGCTGCAGCACATCGGGCCGGTTCACCCCGGATGCGGCCACGCGGATCAACACCTCGCCCGGGCCCGGAACGGGCAAGGGCCGCTCGGCCGGCCGAAGTACGTCGGGCTCGCCGTGGGATGTGATCTCGATGACTCTCATCGCTCGGGCACGTCGGAACGGCGGACGGTGCACAGTCCGCCAAGCTCATTGCCGCATCAAATCAATCCTGCGAGGCCGGTTGCGCCTCACGCTCCACCAGCGCCTTCATGGAGAGCTTGACGCGGCCCTTCTCGTCCGTTTCGAGCACCTTCACGCGGACGATCTGCCCTTCCTTGAGGAAGTCAGTGACCTTTTCCACCCGCTGGTGGGCAATCTGGCTGATGTGCAGAAGCCCATCCTTTCCGGGCAGCAGGTTGACCAGCGCACCGAAGTCGAGGATCTTGGTAATCGGCCCCTCATAGACCTTGCCCACTTCGACCTCAGCCGTAATCTCCTCGATGCGGCGCTTGGCCTGTTCGGCCTTAGCGGCCTCGGTAGAGGCGATGGTAATGGTGCCGTCCTCGGCAATATCAATGGTGGTGCCCGTTTCGTCGGTGAGCGCACGGATCGTTGCACCACCCTTACCGATCACGTCACGGATCTTCTCCGGGTTGATCTTCATCGTGTACAAGCGGGGCGCGAACTGCGAAACCTCGGCCTTGGCGCCACCCAGCGCCTCGACCATCTTAGCCAAGATGTGCATACGCGCTTCCTTGGCCTGCGCCAGTGCGACCTGCATGATCTCCTTGGTGATGCCCTGGATCTTGATGTCCATCTGCAAGGCAGTCACACCCACCGTTGTGCCGGCCACCTTGAAATCCATGTCACCGAGGTGATCCTCGTCGCCGAGGATATCGGTGAGCACCGCGAAGCGATTGCCCTCCTTGATGAGGCCCATCGCAATACCTGCCACGTGCGCCTTCAGCGGCACGCCTGCGTCCATGAGAGCCAGGCAACCACCGCACACCGACGCCATGGAGGAGGAGCCGTTCGATTCGGTGATCTCGGACACCACGCGAATGGAGTATGGGAATTCATCCCGGGTGGGGAGCACAGCCGCCAGCGCGCGCTTGGCGAGCCTGCCGTGGCCGATCTCCCGACGCTTGGGGCTGCCGACGCGGCCGGTCTCGCCCGTGGCGAAGGGCGGCATGTTGTAGTGAAGCATGAAGTGCTCACTGAACTCACCAGCCAGCGCATCAATGCGTTGTGAGTCACGCTCAGTGCCCAGCGTGGCAGCCACCAGCGCCTGGGTTTCGCCACGGGTGAACAACGCTGATCCGTGCACGCGAGGCAAAGCGCTGCTGCGGATTTCGATAGGGCGCACCGTGCGCGTGTCGCGACCATCAATGCGCGGCTCCCCGGAGAGGATCTGGCTGCGTACGACACGCGCCTCCAGGTCGAACAGCAGTGAATCGACCTTCACCTCGTCAAAGGAGATGCTTTCGGCCGTCAACACCGCCTTGGCCGCGGCATAGGCCTCGCGCACGGCCTGCGTACGGGCCTGCTTGGAACGGATTTGGTAAGCCGTGCGAATCGGCGCCTCGGCCAGGCCGTTCAGCTTGTCGATGAAGACTTCGTCCCTCGCTGGCGGCTGCCAGTCCCAGGCCGGCTTGCCAGCATCGCGCACCAAGTCGTTAATCGCCGCGACTGCGATGTTTCCTTGCTCGTGGCCGAAGACCACGCCGCCAAGCATGATTTCTTCGGAGAGTTGCTGCGCCTCGGATTCCACCATGAGAACGGCACCCTGCGTACCGGCGACGACCAAATCCATCTTCGATTGATCGAGCTGCGACTTGGTAGGGTTGAGGACGTACTCGCCGTTGAGGTAGCCCACGCGAGACGCTCCGATAGGGCCATTGAACGGAATGCCCGAGATGGCCAGCGCAGCGCTCGCACCGATCATCGCGGGGATATCGGCTGCGATCTCAGGGTTCAACGAGAGCACGTGGATGACCACCTGCACCTCGTTGTAGAAGCCGTCCGGGAACAGCGGGCGCAACGGCCGGTCGATGAGACGCGAGGTCAGCGTCTCATACTCGCTGGGCCGGCCTTCGCGCTTGAAGAAGCTGCCCGGAATCTTGCCCGCCGCGTACGTCTTTTCGAGGTAGTCGACGGTGAGCGGGAAGAAGTCCTGCCCCGGTTTGGCACTCTTGGCCCCCACTACTGTGGCAAGGATGACTGTGTCTTCCACGTTCACGAGCACGGCGCCGCTGGCTTGGCGGGCGATCTCGCCTGTTTCCAGCGTGACGCTGTGCTGACCCCATTGGAAGGTCTTTGTAACTTTATTGAACATGCTCATGTTGTTCTCCGGTTCGGATGGCGGCACCGTATCGGGTGGTGACCATGCCCCGAAGCCCAGGCATCCTGGCGCGATGCCATTCCAGCGGTGCTCCGGCCCCTTCAAGCGCCGGTGGAATGACACATCGTCAACGGTGGCTGCCCGACTCCAAACACAAAGAGCCTGTGCTGGAAGACTCCAGACAGGCTCTCGCTTTCCATCAATGCGTTACTTGCGCAGACCCAGCTTGTGGATCAGTGCGGTGTAGCGCTCGGCATCCTTTCTCTTCAGGTATGCCAGCAGGCTCTTGCGGGTATTGACCATCTTCAGCAAGCCGCGACGACCGTGATGGTCCTTCTGGTGGGTCTTGAAGTGCGGGGTGAGTTCGTTGATGCGCGCGGTCAGCAGGGCGACCTGCACCTCGGGCGAGCCCGTGTCGTTGTCGGCGCGCGCGTTTGCCTTGATGACGTCGGCCTTGTTGATGTTGCTCATGGACAGTTTCCTGCGGCGGAAGGTCGTGAGTCCACAAGTGGGCGGACGCAGCGGTTTCCGATGTTTCACTTGCGGTCGCCGGTGAAACCTACCGGCGCCGTGCCCTCTTCGCCCACCCAGTCACCGGGGGGGGGGAAGCGGAGGAAATTATAGGCCAACGGTGCCGGGGCTCCCGCAGGCGGTGAAGTCGCGGGCCCGTGCGCCCTGCGAAACTGCCCGTGACCAGGGCCTGGAGCCTCATGCTGCCTGCAGCGGCCAGCGCGGCTGGATATCGAAGGCGTAGTCCCGCCGCAGTGCCGCAAGCCGCCCTCGCTGCCATCGCATGGCCGCCGCCAAGGCGATCATGGCACCGTTGTCGGTGCATAACCCCAGTTCCGGGTAGTGCACGCGAACGGCGTGCCGTGCGCACTCTTCGTTGAGTTGTTCTCTTAGCCGGGCGTTGGCGCCGACTCCACCGGCCACTACCAGGCGGCACAGACCAGTCTGCTGAAGTGCATTGACGGACTTGCGCACCAGCACGTCGATAATTGCCTGCTGCGTGGCCGCAGCAAGGTGCGCCCGATCTTGCTCGCATACTTGGCTGCCGAGCCGTTGCAAGCGTGTGCGCACCGCCGTCTTCAGGCCCGCGAAGGAAAAGTCGAGGTTGGCACTGTGCAGCAGCGGCCGGGGCAATTCGAACACCGAAGCATCGCCGAAGTCGGCTAAGCGCGCCAGCGCAGGGCCGCCTGGGTAGCCCAGCCCAAGAAGCTTGGCCGACTTGTCAAAAGCCTCTCCCGCAGCGTCGTCAATGGTCTCGCCCAGCAGCTCGTAGCGACCGACGTCGTCCACTCGCATAAGCTGGGTGTGACCGCCCGATACAAGCAGCGCGACAAAGGGGAACTCGGGCGGGTCACCCCCCAGGAAGGGCGACAGGAGATGCCCTTCCAGGTGATGCACACCAACCACAGGCGTGTCCAGGGCCGCCCCGAGAGCACACGCAACCCCGGCCCCGACCAGCAGAGCGCCCGCCAAGCCGGGCCCGCGCGTGTAGGCGACGACGTTGACGCCGGTCAGCGCAATGTCCGCGTCGGCAAGCACTCTGCAAGCGAGGGGCAGTACGCGGCGGATGTGGTCACGCGAGGCCAACTCCGGCACGACGCCGCCGTAGGCTTGGTGCATGTCAACCTGGCTATGTAGCGCATGAGCCAGCAGTCGCGGCACACCCCCCCCCGGCTCGCACCGCACGATGGCAACGCCGGTTTCGTCGCACGAGGACTCCACGCCAAGGATGTTCATCCGATCAGTGTAAGAGCGGGTCTCCTGCAGAAGACCGCCCCCTCGAATCGGGGGTGCAACCACGAAATTGCCGCGCTTCGAGCGAGTGGTTTCCCGAGTTCGGTAAGGAATACCTTCCAGTTGTTGCGCATACCGACTACTCTTTTCCTACGAGCCGCCGCCTGGAAGCAGCCGCCGATAAACATGGAGAGTCGTTGGATGAAAGAGTATCGCCTTGCCGCTTGGCCGGACCTGACCCCGCCCTTTGATCGCACCGCGTACCGCCGTATGGCGAGCGACATGTCGCACCGGTTCGTGAGACTGGAGCAGCTGGTGGACAGCAGCGGCCTCAACCGGAACGAGGTACGTGCCTTCATCGCAATGCTGAGCGCCCAGCGGTTGCTAACCGAACGTGACTACCTCAGTTCCGAGTCTCAGTTCTGGTCGCTAGGCGGCTGGCTGCGCCGCACCATTTCGTCATACGCGCAATCCGGCCGCTAGGAGTCTGTTGAGTTCAAGCAAGAGGCGGTACGCCCGGTCGAGGGCAGGCAGAGCATCGCGGGCGTGGCCAGGACGTTGGGCGTGGTCGATCCGACCTTGTTCAACTGGGTCAAGGCCAACCGGCAGGGCAAGCTCACGGGCGCAGGCAGCAAGCAGGTGAGTGCCGCGCAGATGGAGATCGCCGACTGCGTGCCGAACTGGCGCGGGCGACGATGGAGCGCGACATCCTTGGAAAAGCGACGGCGGACCTCGCAAAGGCAGCGAAGTGCATGACGTGCGACATCGTCATCGATGCGTTGCGCATGGCCTGGTACAAGCGCCATCCAGGCAAGGATGCCGGCCTGATCTTCCACAGCGACCGGGGCAGTCAGTACGCCAGCAAGGACTTCCGCGACGTGCTCACCGACTTACGGCATCACCGCCTCGATGAGTCGATGAGTCGGCGCGGCAACTGCTGGGACAACGCCTGCAGCGAGACCCTGTTCGGCTCATTGAAGGTGGAGCGCTTGCACGGACAACGCTTCAAGAGCAGGCGCCAAACCAAGGATGAAATCGTCGCCTGGGTGCTCTGGTACAACCTGACCCGACTGCACTCGACGCTGGCCTACGCGTCAGCCCGATGCAGTTCGAAGAAAACTGGCTGGCCGACCAACCCTGGCAAGCCAGCGCGTAGTCCAGCTATGGGATACGGAATCCAGGGGCAAGGCCAGTAGCGGACTGGCACTATTGGGTGGAGAGAGGCTATGAATACTGAATCGGGCAGTCCTGAGCGCGCCATGAGCTTGATGGTGTGGCCGCAGCTAGCGAACACGCGCCCACTGGTGGGCGCCCAGAACAAGCTTCCATGTCAATGGTGCACGGCGGCCCACCAACGGTGAGCTGCCGCGCGACTTCGGCTGGCGCAACCAGATTCCGGACCGAACCGGCAGCACGCGCGCAAGCGCGAGAACGCACGTGCCCTCAGCGCTTCGCAAGCCGCTGCCAGGTCTCTACCACCGAGTCGGGATTCAGCGAGATCGACACAATGCCCTCCTGCGCCAGCCAGTCGGCGAAGTCGGGGTGGTCGCTCGGCCCCTGGCCGCAGATGCCGATGTACTTGCCCACCGCGCGGCAGGCCGCGATGGCGCGCGAGATCATGGCCTTGACGGCCGGGTCGCGCTCGTCGAAGTCGCGTGCGAGCAGTTCGAGGCCGGAGTCGCGGTCCAGGCCCAGCGTGAGCTGCGTGAGGTCGTTGGAACCGATCGACATGCCATCGAAATACTCGAGGAATTGCTCGGCCAGGATGGCGTTGCTCGGCACCTCGCACATCATGATGACGCGCAGATCGTTCTCCCCGCGCTTCAAGCCCTTCTCGGCCAGCATGGCGGTCACGCGCTCGGCCTGGCCCAGGGTGCGCACGAAGGGCACCATGATCTCCACGTTGGTGAGGCCCATGTCGTTGCGCACCCGCTTGAGCGCCTCGCACTCCATGGCGAAGGCCTCGGCGAAGTCGCTGCTGATGTAGCGCGAGGCGCCGCGGAAGCCCAGCATCGGGTTCTCTTCCTCGGGCTCGTAGCGCGAGCCACCGATGAGCTTGCGGTACTCGTTGCTCTTGAAGTCCGACAGCCGCACGATCACCGGCTTGGGCCAGAAGGCAGCGGCGATGGTGGCCGTGCCTTCAGCCAGCTTGTCAACGTAGAAAGCGCGTGGCGAAGCATGCCCGCGCGCCACCGATTCCACCGCCTTTTTCAAATCGGCATCAACGTTCGGATAGTCCAGGATGGCCTTCGGGTGGACGCCGATGTTGTTGTTGATGATGAACTCCAGCCGCGCCAGCCCCACCCCCGAGTTCGGCATCTGCGCGAAGTCGAAGGCCAGTTGCGGGTTGCCCACGTTCATCATGATCTTGATCGGGCAGTACGGCAGATCACCGCGCTGCACGTCGCTCACTTCGGTCTCGAGCAGGCCGTCGTAGATGTAGCCCGTGTCGCCCTCGGAGCAGGCCACCGTGACGAGCGAACCGTCCTTCAGCGCGTCGGTGGCATTGCCGCAGCCTACGACCGCCGGAATGCCCAATTCACGCGTGATGATGGCCGCGTGGCAGGTGCGCCCGCCCCGGTTGGTGACGATGGCCGAAGCGCGCTTCATGACCGGTTCCCAGTTGGGGTCGGTCATGTCGGTCACGAGCACGTCGCCGGCCTGCACGTGGTCCATCTCGGCGATGCTGTGCACGATGCGCACGGGGCCTGTACCGATCTTCTGGCCGATGGCGCGGCCCTCGGCCAGCACGGTGCCGGTGCCCTTGAGGCGGTAGCGCTGCTCGCTCTTGCCCGCGCCCTGGCTCTTCACGGTCTCGGGGCGAGCCTGCAGGATGTAGAGCTGGCCGTCGACGCCGTCCTTGCCCCACTCGATGTCCATGGGCCGGCCGTAGTGCTGCTCGATGATGAGCGCGTACTTCGCCAGCTCGGTCACCTCGGCGTCGGTCAGCGAATAGCGGTTGCGCTGCTCCGGCGCGGTGTCCACGGTCGTCACGAGCTTGCCGCTCGCCTGCCTTTCCTCGGGCGAGGCAAAGGCCATGCGGATGAGCTTGGAGCCCAGGCTGCGGCGGATGATGGGGAACCTGTCGTGATTGAGCGCCGGCTTGTGCACGTAGAACTCATCGGGGTTCACCGCGCCCTGCACCACCGTTTCGCCCAGGCCGTAGCTCGACGTGATGAACACCACGTCGGGAAAACCGCTCTCGGTGTCGATGGTGAACATCACCCCGGCGGAGCGGAGGTCGGAGCGCACCATGCGCTGCACGCCGGCCGACAGCGCCACATCGGAGTGCGCGAAACCCTTGTGCACGCGGTAGCTGATGGCTCGGTCGTTGTAGAGGCTGGCGAACACCTCCTTCATCTTGGCCAGCACATCATCGATGCCGACCACGTTGAGGAAGGTCTCCTGCTGGCCGGCAAAGCTGGCGTCGGGCAGGTCTTCAGCGGTGGCCGAGGAACGCACGGCGAACGATGCGCCGGGGCTACTGGCGGACAGCGTTTCGAATTGCGCCTCGATGGCGCGCTGCAGTTCGGGCGGGAACGGCGTTTCCTCGACCCAGCGGCGGATCTCCGCGCCGGCCTCGGCCAGGGCACGCACGTCGTCGGTGTTCAGCGACGCCAAGCGGGCATTGATGCGATCGGCCAAGCCGTTGTGTTTGAGGAAAAGTCGGAAGGCGTGCGCCGTGGTGGCGAAGCCACCGGGCACGCGCACACCGGAGGCAGCCAACTGGCTGATCATTTCGCCGAGCGAGGCGTTCTTGCCGCCGACCGACTCGACGTCGGTCATCCTCAGCTGCTCGAACGGAACGACCAGGGCGGTCGCCGCAACGCTGGATGCATGAGACATGGGAAAGCTCCGAGAGGTTGAAAAACCGGGGCTCCCGCGTGGGTCCGGCCCGTATCCAGGTGCACGGCGGTGTGCATGGTGCGCTGCGCAAACTCACCCTTTGTGCTTTTTCTTGTCGGGTGAAAGGGGCAGCTCATGGGCAACGAAATATCGCGAGGCGTTGCGGCGATTCTAGTTGGCGCTCCGGTCCACGCTATCGGGCAGGCCGGCCATGGCCTCGTGCATCTATGATCGCCCCGTGAACGAGCCCAGCCCTGCCAGCCCCATGCCCGGTCGCACGGTGTTCTTTATCTCCGACGGCACGGGGATCACCGCAGAGACCTTCGGCAACTCCATCCTCAACCAGTTCGCCACCCGGCCACGCCACGTGCGCCGGCCGTTCATCGACACGGTGGACAAAGCCCACCAGGTGGTGCGTGAGATCAATCACACCGCCGAGGTGGAGGGCAAGCGGCCCATCATCTTCCTGACGCTGGTGGACCGCGAGGTGCTCGCGATCGTGAAGGACTTGTCCAAGGGCATGGTGCTGGACATGTTCAACACCTTCATCGAGCCACTGGAAGCCGAGTTCGGCATGAAGTCGAACCACCGTGTGGGACGCTTTTCCGATGTGGCCAAAAGCCAGGAATACACCGACCGCATCGAAGCGATCAACTTCTCGCTGGCGCACGACGATGGCCAGTCGGCCAAGAACCTGGAACAGGCCGACGTGATCCTGGTGGGCGTAAGCCGAAGCGGCAAGACGCCGACCTCTCTGTACCTGGCCATGCAGCACGGCATCAAGGCCGCCAACTGCCCACTCATCCCAGAGGATTTCGAGCGCGGCAAGCTGCCCACTCCGCTGCTGGCCCACCGGGGGAAATGCTTCGGTCTCACCATCGACCCCGAGCGGCTAAGCCAGATCCGCACTTCGCGCCGGCCGAACAGCCGCTACGCCGATCTAGACAACTGCCGCCACGAGGTGCGCGAGGCCGAGGCCATGATGCGCCGCGAAGGCATTGCGTGGCTTTCGTCCACGCACAAATCGATTGAAGAAATTGCCACGACGATTCTGCGTGACATTCGGCCGGATAGGCTGATGTACTAGACCCGGACCCGTCCCAAGCGGCCCCCGCACAAGGCTGCTTCTGCTACAAATTGCTGCAATGCGCAAACAAGTTGTATCGCGCATCGGGAGTAGCAGTAATGGCAGTAACCCAAGGCAGTGCCGGGGCAGAGGAGTGGCGGTGGCCGAAGACCTCACCAGGCCGGCCCCCCGCGCGATCGCAGTTTGCGTTCCTGCGTTTCGTTGCCGGCATGCGGGCATTGCTGGCGCTGCTGGGGGGCCTTGCCCTGGTGGCCAGCAGCGATGCGCTCTCCCCCGCCTTGCCGCTCGG
Source organism: uncultured Burkholderiaceae bacterium (assembly GCA_965653625.1). GTDB lineage: Bacteria > Pseudomonadota > Gammaproteobacteria > Burkholderiales > Burkholderiaceae_C > Albitalea. The sequence continues at coordinate 41,765 of CBFHAS010000013.1, forward strand.
CGTGCTGCTGTACCTGGTGCTCGCGGCCGCCTTGCTGGTGCGCACGCTCGACGGCCGGCCGCAGGCCATGTCGCACCTGTGGCTCTGGCTTGATGCCCTTGCGCTCGCCGCCGCCAGCCATCTCCTGAAGCAGGACGCCCCCTGGCTGGGCCTTGCGACCGTCGTGCCAGTGGTTGCCATGTCGCTGCTGGCCGGCGGAATCCATGCCCTGGTGCTGACCTTGTTCAGCGTCGGCGCGCTGCTCGTCTCAGACAGCTGGGGCACGGCCATGGGCGAACTGCCAACGCTCGCGCTGGCTCTGCCGCTGGTGGTGCTGGCGATCGGCCCCGCCGCAGCCTTTCTTGTCCAGCCGACACGCGCAGTGCGGCGTCGCCTCGGTTTGCTGGAGGCATTCAACGAGCGCTCCGATCCCCGCCAGGGCCTCGGCCACCACGTGAACGTGCTGCTCGAACTGCTGCATGGGCAGCTCCGGCTCGACACTTCGGTTCTCAGCCTGCAGGGCCCCGAGCCACGCGTGTTCACGCGGGGCGCCGACAGCTTCACCCGCCTGATGGAGGAGCCGCACGCCTCACTTTGGCGGGAGCGACGCAATGCGTTGCCCGACGGCGCAGGCTGCCTTCGCACGAGCGCGGGCAAGCAGCCCACCGTGGCCATCAAGCTCGATTCCTTGCGCGGCGAGCCGGTGGCCATCGACGAGGCCGCCGAACGCGTACTGCTCGACCTCGAGCCCGAAACGCTCACGCTGCCGCTCATGAGCTACGGCAAGCCGCTGGGCCACTTGTGCCTCACGCGCGCGCAGCCGCCCTTCACCCCGCAAGACGTGCAATGGCTGCACGAGCTGATGCGCGAAGCGCTTCCGCTCCTTGAACGCGCCGACCTGCTGGAGCAGTTGCAGCGCGAGACGGCGGCGCGCGAGCGTGAGCGCATCGGCCGCGATCTGCACGACAGCGCTGTGCAGCCCTACCTCGGCCTCAAGTACGGCCTGGAAGCGCTGGCGCGCCAAGCCGGCTCTGACAACCCCGTTGCTGCGCACATCCAGCAGCTCATTGACCTCACCACGCAGGAGTTGCAGACGCTGCGCGACGTGGTGACGGGCCTGCGCCGCGGCGGCGATCCGCTCGCCGTCACGGCGTTCATTGCGGCCTTGCAACGGCAGGTGGAGCGCTTCGAGGCGTTGTATGGGCTGAAGGTCCACATCTTCGCGCCCGATGCACTGCAGCTGCGGGGTTGCGCAGCCAAGGCCGTGCTGCACATGGTGAACGAATCGCTCACCAACGTGAGGCGGCATACCGCCGCCACTGCCGTGACCGTGATGCTCGACGTGCACGACGGGCAGGTGGTCATGCGAGTGCGCAACGACCACGGCGGTGCGGGCACATCGGAGGCCCCCCTGCCCCAGACTTTCGTGCCCCGATCGCTTCGCGACCGCGCGGCCGAGTTTGGCGGAAGCGTGGGCGTGTCACGTGAGCCGAACCTGACAGAAATCACCATCAACCTTCCGATGCTGGGAGCCCTTGGATGAACCTCGACATCAACGTGTCCCGGGTCGGCGCCGCGTGCGCGCAACCGATCCGCGTGCTGCTGGCCGACGATCACGCCATCACGCTGTGGGGCCTCGGGCGCCTGGTGGAAAGCGCGGCGCCGCGCATGGCGGTCTCCGGCACGGCTGCCACCGTCGAAGAGCTGCTGGCGCACCCCGCCCTGCATGACACCGACGTGGTGCTTCTGGACTTGAGCCTCGGCCATGCCTGCGCGCTCGATTGCCTGCCGCAACTCATCTCTGAGGGCGTGAAGGTGGTCGTGCTCACGGGCGACCTCAATGCCGCTCACCATCGCGATGCGGTCATGCGCGGTGCGCGCGGCGTGGTACTCAAGTCGCAATCGCCCGATGCGGTGCTCGAAGCGTTGGAGCGCGTGCATTCGGGCGAGGTTTGCTTCGCCGGCTCGCTGATGTCGATGCTGCTGGGTGCCGTGCCTGGCGTCGCGCCGAACTCGCGTTCGGCGTCACAAGACCCCGATGCGCGCCGCATCGACAGCCTCACGCCCAAGGAACGGCAAGTGGTCGAGGCCATCGTGCGGCATCGCGGCGAGAAGAGCCTTGCGGTGGCCGATGCGCTGAGCATGAGCGAGCACACCTTGCGCAATCACCTGACGGTGATCTACAGCAAGCTGAACGTACACGGGAAGATCAACCTGTATGTCTACGCCGTGGAGCACGGGCTGGCCACGCCGCCAGTGCCTTCCGCGGCGACGCATGGCGCCTCCGTGCACGGGGCGCGGCAGCGGATGAGCTCGGTGAACTGAAGTCCGCGCCGTAACGTCACGCGCTGCTTGGGGCGGCCTCTTAAGGGAACGCCGGGCCGCCCCAGGTTTCCTTGACCCCGCTGGGGGCGGGCTGGGCGCAGCCCGGCCCTGGGGGCGCTCAGAAAACGGAAGTTTCTGTACGCTAAGCCCGCGCTGACGCGGGCAGCCATCGGTAGAGCGTCGGCACCGACACGCCCAGGTTCTCCGCCACATCCTTCGGCGGCACACCGCTGTCCAGCAGCTTCTTGGCCGACGCAATCTTGCTGTCGGTCATCTGGCGCTTTCGGCCGCCCTTGCGACCGAGTTGCCGGGCAGCTTCAAGGCCGGCCCGAGTGCGCTCAACGGTCAGCTCTCGCTCCATCTCGGCCAAGCTCGCCATGACGTGGAAAAAGAAGCGCCCTGAGGCCGTGGTGGTGTCGATCGAATCGGTCAAGCTTTTGAAGTTGACGCCTTGCCGCGCCAACTCGGCCACCAAGTCCACCAGGCTCTTGACGCCGCGGCCGAGCCGGTCCAGCTTCCACACGACGAGGGTGTCGCCCTCGCGCAGCATATCCAGGGCCTTGCTCAGGCCCGCCCGGTCGGCCTGGGTGCCGCTAATCTTGTCGGTGAAGACCTTCTTGCATCCCGCCTTGGCCAGGGCTTCGCGCTGCAGCTCAAGGCTTTGGTCTTGTGTGGAGACACGTGCGTAGCCGATCAGCATCTCGGACGATGGATGGTAGAGCGCCGTGTTGACATGGCGATGGCCTCAGGTCTTCTGGACCGCGGTAAAGAACATGCGCGCGATAGCCCCGTCATTGCCCTCGATAGCCTCTACCTTGAAGGGGATGCCGAACGCACCCTTGGCCCTGCTGAATTCCGGCTTGTCGGCAACTCGATCGTGCAGTCCAGCTCGCGATGGAGACCAGCAAAGTGCAGCCAGTACGTTTTTTGCTTTCACAATCATTGCTCCCGTTCGATGGTCTATGCCTTGCGCTGCAATGGCAGCACGCGCAATCGCGTGCGGTTTGGATCGACGGTGACCAGGGCGCCTTCTTGCAGCTCGGCCTCCATCTGCCGTAGCGCGACGAGCACTTGGCGGGCAATTACGTCGGGGCTCACATCGTCGGCTCGGAGCTGGACGACGCTCGGTTTTTCGCCCTGCGTCGCAGCGAGGATCGCGCTGAAGTCAAGGTCGTGCGTGAGCACCACGTAGTCGTTGGCCAGTGCGTAGGCCATGATTTCGGTGTCGGGCGCGTTCATCGCGCCGACCGTGGACCAGTGCACCGCCTCGACGCCGGTGCCGGTCAGCAAACCGACCCAGCGTGGGGAAAGGTTCATGTCCACCAGCAGCTTCATGCGCTGGCGATTTGGATCTCGCGTTCCTCCGCGCGCCAGGCCGCGTAGCGCAGCGCCTGCATCACATCCTCGCGTTCGAGGTACGGGTAGTCGGCCAGCACCTCATCGACGCTGTGGCCAGCACCAATTTGGCCAACCACCATGCCGACCGTGACCCGCATGCCACGGATGCAGGCCTTGCCGCCCATGACCTCAGGCTGCTGTGTGATGCGATCAAGTTGCGCCATGACATTCCTTTATCGAAACTCGTTTTCATACTACAGAACCGAGAACGAACAATCAAGAACTGTTTGTGAGAATGCGCGCGCCCTCGGCGCGCTGTGCCGCGGGCGCTGCCAGCGGCGCCGATGCCGTCGGTGATCGGCGGCACCCTGAACCTGGAGCGCCGCGGCTGCGTTGCGTGGCAACGGCGATCCGCCGGACGAAGCCCTGCCACCGTTTCTGTCCCCGCTGCGCTGGGAGCATCAACCTGACCGGCGACTACTGTGGCGCCAGAGCGCCCGGCTCAGTGCGACGGAGCACACAGGACATAGTGACCGGGCGGTCCCCCGCACAACTGCCCTGTTGAGGTGCGCGACCGCGCCCTAGTCTTGCCCCATGGCCGCCATGGGGCGCGCCGCACGCACCAGGGACGGCGCACATGACAGCAAGCCAGCCGCTACGAGTTCTCGTGGTCGACGATCACGTCGGCATTCGCATGGGGATCGAGAGCCTCATCAACGCAGAAGCGCCACGCATGTGCAGCGTGGGCGGCGCGGCCACGCCCGAGCAAGCGCTCGTTCAAGCCGGGACGCTTCAGCCCGACGTCGTGGTGCTGGACGTCGACCTTGGCGGCGAGGACGGCTTGGCGTTGATTCCGCTGCTTCAACGCGTGGCGCCATGTGGCGTGATGGTCCTCACCAGCCTGACCGACCTGCGCGTGGCGCAACGTGCAGGCGATCTCGGCGCGAACGACTTCATGAACAAGACGGCACCGGCGAGCGAACTAGTCGCTCGCATCGCCGCGCTTGAGGGGGCACGTGCGATAGGCGGCATGTTCCACGCGAATGAGGGGGGCGCGATGTCCTGCGCAGTGGGGATCAACGACCCATCGGATGCGGGCAACACCGCCGATGCCACGCAGACCCGCGTTGCCTACAGTTACTCCATCGATGCAGCGATGCATCGCAGCGAAGGAAGAAGCACCGTGATCACTGGTCGACTCGCCGCAATTCGAAGGATGTGCCTGGCGCTCTGGCGCGACGAAGAAGGCGTGACAGCCATCGAATACGGCCTGCTTTCGGCACTGATCGCAATCGTGTGCATCAGCGCGTTCAACGCGACAGGCACATCGTTGGAAGCGATGTACGTCGCCTGGACCAGCGCAGTGACCTCGGTGTTGTGACGCGCAATTCGCTGCAGGAATTTCAGCTCATCCGAGCTGATTTAGGCGCCGGAAACGGCATTCGCAATTTTGAGGAAGTCATCACCATGAAGCTCGTTCAATTCATCAAGAACTTTGCCCGCGAAGAAGACGGCGTCACCGCCATCGAGTACGGCCTGATCGCCGCACTGATCGCGGTTGTCATCATCGGCGGCACAACGCTAGTCGGTACAAGCCTTAACACCCTGTTCAACGGCATCGGAGATCTGCTGTCCAAAGTCAAGGTCGGTTGAGGCAAGCGAGTCGGTCATGGCCTCCACCCCGTTCTTTTCCATCAGCATGCTCGTCGCACTGTTCACGCTTTGCGCGCTCGCGGTGGCCCATGACCTGCTGTTCCGGCGCATCCCCAACCGCCTCGTGCTTGTAGGGGCTGTGCTCGGAACCCTATTCCAGGCCTTCGCTCCTTCGGGCGGTGGCCTCTTCGACTTCCCCGCAGGCGGCCTGGGCCTCACGGCCGCGCTGCTGGGAGGCCTCACCGGGCTGGGCCTGTTCATGCCGATGTACTTGCTGCGTGCCATGGGTGCCGGCGATGTGAAGCTGCTGGCCATGATCGGCGTGTGGCTCGGATCCTCTGGCGTGGCCTACGCGGCGCTTTGGACCCTGCTGGCCGGCGGCGTGATGGCCCTGGGCGTCGCGCTGTGCACCGGCGCCTTGCGCCGCGTGCTGGCCAACCTGCACTTCATGCTGACCGCCACGCTGCTGCATATCCACGCCGGCCAGGGTGCGGCGCTGCAAGCGCCGGCGCAGACCACGGGCCGCCTGCCGTATGCAGTGGCCATCGTGGCCGGCACGGCGGCCGAGGCGCTGCGGCAATGGACCAGTTCGTAAAGGGAGAACCCGACCTATGAACCCGCAAGTGATCGCCCTTCCCAAGCACGGCCACGACGCGCCGCGCGCAGCCAGGTCGGGGGAGCTTCCCCCGGCACCCCGCACGCCCGCGGACACGGGCCTGCCGCTGCAGGTACTCAACGACCTGCTGCTGAAGGTGATGCTCCAACACGGCCTCACGCATGTGCAGGAACTGTCGTCGCACCTGAGGCTGCCCATCGCCGTGCTGGAGTCGTTGTTCACGCATCTGCGACGGGACACGCTGGTCGAGGTGCGCCGTCGCGGCGCGCTCGATGGTGACGTGGTCTACGGCCTCACGCAGGCTGGCCGCTCTCGCGCCGGTGAGGCGATGACGCGCAATCTCTATTGCGGCCCCGCACCCGTTCCCCTGGCCGACTACACCGAACAGGTGAACGCGCAAAGCGTGGGCAGCATGGGCGTGACGCAGGCGCAACTCAAGGAAGTGCTGGCCGACGTAGTGGTGCGCGAAGAACTGCTGGAGCAGTTCGGTGCAGCGATGAACTCGCAGAAAGCCGTCATGGTGTATGGCCCCGCGGGCTCGGGAAAGACCTTCCTGTGCGAGCAAATGGCACGCCTCTTGAGCGGGCCGGTCGCGATTCCGCACGCCATCGACGTGGGCGGAGAAATCATCCGTTTCTTCGATCCGCTGGTGCATCACCCGCTGCCGCAGCGCGGGTCGCCCTCGTCCACGCTCGACATGCGCCATCGCAGCGACGAACGCTGGGTGCTGTGCGAGCGGCCCGTGGTGGTGACGGGCGGCGAGCTCACGCTGGAGATGCTTGACCTGGTGTTCGACCCGCGCGCGGGCTTCTACCAGGCGCCGCCGCACTTCAAGGCCAACAACGGGCTCTTCCTGGTCGACGACCTGGGGCGGCAGATGGTCACGCCGCAGCAACTGCTCAACCGATGGGTCATCCCCATGGAGCACCAGCACGATTACCTGATGCTGCGCAACGGCGGCAAGTTCCAGATTCCGTTCGACTCGCTGCTGTTCTTTTCGAGCAACCTGCGACCAGCCGAGATTGCTGATGAAGCGTTCCTGCGCCGCATCGGCTACAAGATTTTCGTGGGCGCGGTGTCGCTCGACGACTACCGCCGCATCACTCGCGAGGTGTGCCAAAAGTTTGGCGTGCCCTACACCGAAGACGCGTTCGAGCGCCTCGTCACCGACTACCACGGCCGCTACGCACGCCCACTGCTGGCCTGCACGCCGCGTGATCTGGTGAGCCAGATCGCCGACTACGCCACCTATCGCGGCATCGCCCCCACCCTCACGCCGGACCTGCTCGACTGGGCCTGGCACAACCACTATGCATCGCGGGACAGCGCTGAGGGCGCCGTGTCGCTGGAGAAGTCGTCATGAAAGGAACCCGAGGCTTGGTGATGCTGGTCATCGCTCTGCTCGCCGGCGGCGCGGCCGTTGTGTTTGCATCGAACTGGATCAAGTCGCAGGCGGCCGATACCGGCCAGATCGCTGTCGCGGCGGTCGATGTGGAGCTGGGCGCCAAGCTGGGGCCGGAGATGCTCAAGCTGGTCGCGTGGCCGTCGGGCAGCGTACCGCCCGGCACCTTCACCGAGTTGCCGGCGCTGAGCGGCCGCGTGGTGAAGTCGTCGCTGGCACGCGGCGAGCCCGTCATCGAGGCCAAGCTCGCGCCGTCAGGCACCAAGGGCGGCCTGTCCGCGGTGGTGGCCGAAGGCAAGCGCGCGATGACCGTGCGTGTGAACGACGTGGTGGGCGTGGCGGGCTTCGCCTTGCCGGGCAACTACGTGGACATCATGGTCAACACGCAGGACGAAGGCAGCCGCACGGGCGACAAGGACAGGGCCATCAGCAAGATCGTGCTGGAGCGCATCCTGGTGCTGGCCGTGGCGCAGGAAGCCAACCGCGATGAGACCAAGCCCAAGGTCGTCAACGCCGTCACGCTGGAGGTGACACCCGAGCAGGCCGAAAACCTCGATCTGGCACGCAGCGTGGGCACGCTGTCCCTGGTGCTGCGCAACCAGGTCGATCCGCAACGCGCAGCCACAGACGGCGCCACCAAGGCCAGCTTGCTGAAGGAAGAAGGGGTGCCCGTGGTCACCGTCGCGGCCAAGGCAGCCCCGGCGGTGCGGCCGGCGCCGAAGCGTGCGGTCAAACCGGCCCCGGCTCCCGCCGAGCCCGCCAAGAGCCAGGACTGTGTCGAGGTGATCCGCGGCACCGTCAAGTCCAACGAATGCTTCTGAGCACCGACGTCATTCCGGGAGTTTTCATGTTCACCCAACGACCCATCCACCCCACCACGCGGATTCAGGCCCTGACTCGCCGCCTGTGGGCTCTGTGGCTGCCTGCCGCGATGAGCTCCGGCGCCTTCGCTCAAGGTGGTGCCGTGCAGCCCATGGCGCCTTGTGGCCGCGTAGAGATTGCACCGGTGGTGCAGGTCAGCGTCGGCAAGTCCACGGTCATCCGCCCCCCGTCCCCCGTGACGCGCGTCCTGCTCGGCAACCCGGAGCATTCGCAGGCCGGCAAGCCGACCGAGTTGACCGGCAAGGACGACAAGCGCGAGGCGCCGATGGCAGCCGGCGACAACAAGCAGCGGCCCGGCGTGGCCGACCTCGACGTGCTGCTGCTCAGCCCCACCGAGGTGTACGTGCTGGGCAAGAGCATCGGCTCGACCAACGTGGTTCTGCTTGACCGCTCGGGCCAGTGCACCGCGTTCGACGTGGTCGTGACCATGGACACCGGCGCACTGCAGGGCGTGATCCAGCAGCTGCTGCCCGAGGAGAAGAACGTGCGTGTCCACGCGGCTTTCGACTCGGTGGTGCTCATGGGCACCGTCAGCGATGCCGGCGCGGTGACGCGCGTGCTTGACCTGGCCAACGCCTATGTCCGCAACGCCGGCGGCGCGGGTGCCAGCGTGGCGGGCGCGAACCCGCGCATCGTGAACATGCTCTCCACCGGCGCGCCGCAGCAGGTAATGCTGGAGGTGAAGGTGGCCGAGGTGTCGAAGTCGCTGCTCGACCGCTTCGGCATCAACTTCTCGCGTGCCTATGCGGCGGGCGACGGCTCGATGCTGCGCTTCCTGTCAGGCATCTTTGGCGGCACCAGCGGGCTGGTGGGTCAGGTCTCGGGGACGATGGGCGCGCTGGTCGGCGGCGGCGCGGTCGGCTCGTCGAGCAACGGCCAGGCCACCAGTGTGTGGACCGGCCAGATCGGCGACGCGAAGATCGGCGACAACCCGACCATCCCGTTCGCCGCCGGCAAGAATCAGACGACCCTCGGCGTCGATGCGCAGAAGACCGACGGCCTGGTGAAGATCCTGGCCGAGCCCACGGTCATGGCGATCAGCGGCCAGAAGGGCAGCTTTCTTGCGGGCGGCAAGATCTTCATCCCCGTCGCACAGGACAGCGGCGCGGGCGCGCGCACTGTCACCCTGGAAGAGAAGGAGTTCGGCGTGTCGGTCGCCTTCCTGCCCACGGTGCTCGACGGCAGCCGCATCAACCTGGAAGTCGCCTCCGAAGTGTCGGAGCTCAACCGTGAAGGCGTGGGCATCAGCGCCCCCGGCGTCAACGGGCTCGCCGTGCTGCCCTCGTTCACCTCGCGCCGCGCCAAGACCACGGTGCAGCTGATGGATGGTCAGAGCTTCGCCATCGGCGGCCTGATGAAGAACAACACCACGACCAACATCAAGGCCTTCCCGGTTCTCGGCGAGCTGCCCGTGGTGGGCGCCCTGTTCCGCAGCACCGAGTTCCAGAACGACAAGTCGGAACTGGTGTTCGTGATCACGCCGCGGCTGGTGAAGCCGCTGCCGTCGAACTACGCGCTGCCCACTGACAACTACGTGCCTCCCACCCGAGCCGATGTGCACTTGCGTGGCCGGCTGGAAGGCAAAGCCACCGACCGCCCCGACGCAGGAACGGCTCCGTCCAACGGTGCCGATGGTTACCAGGTGAAGTAAGGAGTCCTCCATGAAGTCAATCATCCTCGTCACTACCGCCGTGCTCGCCGGCTGCGCACAAACCGCACCGCAGTGGGAATCGAGCTTCGGCGATGCCTCGCGCCAATTACACGCTTCTCAGGTGATCGACCCCTCGGCGCCCAGCCGCCAGAGGCAGGTCGCCGGCGTGGACGGCAAGGCCGCCGCGGGTGCGATGAAGTCGTACGCCGAGTCTTACGGCTATGCCGTCAAGGAAGCCAAGCAGCCGGCGGTATCTGTCAGCACGACAGGCGGTGGCCGCTGACGCGGCTGCCCAGCGAGAGGAGTGAGCATGAAGCAACCGCTGCGCAACGCGCCACGCAGCCGCCAGGGCGGCGGTGTGGCGATCATCGTCGGCCTTTCCCTGGTGGTATTGGTCGGCTTCGCCGGCCTGGCGCTCGACGGAGGACGGCTGTATCTCACTAAGACCGAGCTCCAGAACGCGGCGGACGGCTGTGCGCTAGCCGCGGCATTCGAATTGACCGGTGCGCCCAATATCCCGGCGGCCAACTTCATGGCGGCAGAGAACGCCGGTAGGCTGGTCGCGACACGCCACCGCGTCGGCTTCCAGACCGCGGACATCGCAGGCGGCGATGTGGATGTGGAGTTCGGCACCGTGCTGGCTAACGGCGCCTGGTCCGGCGCGGGTGGCGCGACACCCGATTCCAAGTACGTGCGCTGCACGATTGAGGAAGCGGGTATCGCGCCATGGTTCATGCAAGTTCTTGGCTTCGGAAACCAGACCGTGCGCTCCTTGGCAACCGCGACACTCGCGCCGTCGCAGAGCACCTGCACGGCGCTTCCGTTGGCGCTGTGCGCGCCTAATACCGACCCACCGGACTACGGTTTTATCCCGGGAAATTGGTACAACGGCGGCCTCGGTACGGATGGTCAGCTCACCGGCAGCTTCGGCTGGATTGATTTCACGCCGCCCAACGGCGGCACTCCCGAGGCGGGGAACCTTTTGCGCGGCACCGGCGCCTGCACGGTGGCACCCGGGACACAACTCCAAAAGCCGGTCGGCGAAACGGGCGCCAAACAGGCGCTGGCCAAGGCGTGGAACACGCGCTTCGGCATCTACCACCCCTCAGAACCCCAGACCCCGGTGCCCGACAGGTCAGGGCACGCCTATACGGCGACCAGCTGGCTGTCCCAAGCGAATGCTGCACCGGACTTCATCAACAACCGCCGTCCCGCCCACAGCCCCTATGGACTCAGCGTGGCCAACGGAAACCAAGCCACACAGCTCAACGTGTCGCCTGATTCGTCCACTGTGCTGCAGTCGCCCCAACTACAGCAGCGCGGTGGCAGCCGGCGCATCGCCCCTGCGCCCATAGTCGACTGCACGGCTTTCGTACCGAGCCAAACGGTGCCGCTCCTCGATTGGGGGT
>CBFHAS010000014.1:0-52973 GCA_965653625.1 uncultured Burkholderiaceae bacterium
CCAGATGGCCGTAGTCCACACCCGAGGGGCAGGTGGTTTCGCAGTTGCGGCAGGTGAGGCACCGGTCCAGATGGATCTGCGTGCTGCGCGTCGGCTCGTGCCCCTCGAACACCTGCTTCATCAGGTAGATGCGCCCGCGCGGACCGTCCAGCTCGTCGCCCAGCACCTGGTAAGTGGGGCAGGTCGCCGTGCAGAAGCCGCAGTGCACGCACTTGCGCAGGATGGCGTCGGCTTCCTGGCCCTCGGGCGTGTCGCGGAATTCGGGGGAAAGTTGGGTCTGCATGAAGCGCTTTACAGCCCCGGGTACAAGCGGCCCGGGTTGAAGAGGCCCGCGGGGTCGAAGGCCCTCTTCAGTTCTCGATGGATGCGGTCCAGCGGCGACTGAAGCGGGGCAAAGGCGCCGGCGCTCTTGTCGGCCGCGCGGAACAGCGTGGCATGCCCACCTGCGCGGGTGGCGACGTCACGCACCGCGGCGGCCGGTGCATCGGTCACCAGCCAGCGCTGTGCGCCGCCCCACTCGATCAGCTGCTCGCCCGGAAGTTCAATCGGCGGAGCCGTCTGCGCCACCGACAGGCGCCACAGCGCACCGCCGGATGCCACTGCCCGCCCGGCCAACTGGAAGTACTCATCGCCGTGGTCGCGCAAGCCTTGCCAGAAGGCGCTGCCCCATGGCGACTCGATCGGCTCGCCGCCCAGCGAGCCGATGGCGGCGTCGACCGCGGCCAGCGCACCGCGCAGGCGCACCACGAGGGTGCCGCGCCGCCACGTGCTGGCGTTGAGCGGCACGGGCCGCCCGGCCCACTCGTTGAGCCGCCGCAGTGCACTGGCTTGGTCCATGGAAAAGCGCAGCGTCGCCGTGGCCGGGGCCATCGGCAACACCTTGAGCGACACCTCCAGGATGACGCCCAGGATGCCCATGGAGCCCGCCAGCAGCCGTGCCACGTCGTAGCCGGCCACGTTTTTCATCACCTGCCCGCCGAAGGTCAGCACGTCGCCGTGGCCGTTGAGCAGGGTCGCGCCCAGCACGTAGTCGCGCACCGAGCCCACGGCCGCTCGCGCCGGGCCGGCGAGCCCTGCGGCCACCATCCCGCCCACGGTGCCGCCAGGTGCGAAATGCGGCGGCTCGAAGGGCAGGCACTGGCCGTGCTCGGCGAGCGTGGCCTCCAGTTGCGCCAGCGAGGTGCCGCAACGCGCGGTCACCACCAGCTCGGTGGGCTCGTAGCTCGAAATGCCCTCCAGCACCCTGGTGTCCAGGGGCTCCCCCTGCGGCGGCTCGCCATAGAACCGCTTGGTGCCGCTGCCGCGGATGTCGAGCTGCGCGCCAGCCTCCCGCGCCGCCAAGACGCGGTCGATGAGGCGCTGCAGTGCGGGGTCGGCCACGACACTAGAAGCGCGGGATGTCCGCGAACGGCAGCAGGCCCCGGCGCACGTGCATCTTCCCGTACTCCGCGCAGCGTGTGAGCGTGGGGATCACCTTGCCGGGATTGAGCAGCTGCTTGCGGTCGAAGGCGCGCTTGAGCGCCATCATCTGTTCGCGCTCGGCGGCCGAGAACTGCACGCACATCGATGAAAGCTTCTCCACCCCTACGCCGTGTTCGCCGGTCACCGTGCCGCCCAGCGCCACGCTGGTCTCCAGGATCTCGGCGCCGAAGCGCTCGCAGCGCTCCAGTTGGCCGGGATCATTCGCATCGAACAGGATCAGCGGATGCAGGTTGCCGTCGCCGGCGTGGAATACGTTCACGCAGCGCAGGCCGTAGGTCTGCTCCATCCGCGCGATGGCCGTCAGGATGTCGGCCAGACGCCGCCTCGGGATGGTCGAGTCCATGCACATGTAGTCAGGACTGATGCGCCCGCTGGCGGGGAAGGCGTTTTTCCGTCCGCTCCAGAACTTCAGGCGCTGAGCCTCGTTCTCGCTCACCTCGATGCCGGTGGCGCCGCTTGCACGCAGCACCTGCACCATGCGGCCGATCTCCTCCTCCACTTCCTCCGGCGTGCCGTCGCTTTCGCACAGCAGGATGGCCGCAGCGTCGAGGTCGTAGCCTGCATGGACGAAGTCTTCCACCGCCGCCGTCATGGGCTTGTCCATCATCTCCAGCCCGGCCGGGATGATGCCGGCGGCGATCACGTTGGCCACCGCCTCGCCGGCATGGCGGATGTCGCCGAAGCTCGCCATGATGCAGCGCGCCACCTGCGGCAGCGGGATCAGCTTCACCGTCACCTCGGTGATGACCGCCAGCATGCCCTCGCTGCCCACGATGATCGCCAGCAGGTCCAGCCCGGCTGAGTCGAGCGCCGCGCCGCCGAACTCCACCGGCTGGCCCTCGACCGTGTAGCCGCGCACGCGAAGCACGTTGTGCAACGTCAGTCCGTACTTGAGGCAGTGCACGCCGCCGGAGTTCTCCGCCACGTTGCCGCCGATGGTGCAAGCGATCTGACTGCTGGGGTCGGGCGCGTAGTAAAGCCCGTACGGCGCGGCCGCCTCGCTGATGGCTAGGTTGCGCACGCCGCATTGCACGCGGGCGGTCCGCGCAGGCGGGTCCACTTCAATGATTTTGTTGAACTTGGCGAGGCTCAGCGTCACGCCCAGCGAATGCGGCAAGGCGCCGCCCGATAGCCCCGTGCCCGCGCCGCGCGCGACCACCGGCACGTCAAGCCGGTAACAGGTGCGCAGCACTGCCGCGACCTCCGCCTCGTTCTCTGGAAGGGTCACCACCAAGGGCTGCTGGCGGTACGCGGTGAGGCCGTCGCACTCGTAGGGCGTGGTGTCCTCGGCCTGCCACAGCAGGGCGTGCGCCGGCAAATGCGTGCCCAGCTCGGCCACCACCTGTGCGCGCCGCTGCGCGCGATCGGCACCCTCGGCGGCGATCGCAGTCTCGGGTGGGGAGGGGGCATTCACGGCAGGCTCCAACGCGGCACGATGGCCGCGCAGGCAATGTAACGCGCCTACGCGGTAAAGACGGTAAGCACGCCCGTGTAGCCGTACAGGTGGTGCCGGGCGATCTCGCCGTTGGCAAAGAAGCCCACCAGCGGCACGTCCCCGAGTGCGCGCCGCACGATGGACAACTCTTCGGATGGCTTGCCGAAGTGCGGCCCGCCGCGGCCAGCACAGCTCACGTACACAGCGCCCGCGATCTTGCGGCCGACGAAGGGCGCACCGCCGGGGCCGGCCACGTTGTGGCGCGTGTACACGCTCTCCAGCGCCACCGGCTCGGGCTCCAGTTCTTCGCGGATCTCGGTGCAGATACGAACCAGGTCGCGCCGCGCCGCCTCCACGTGGCGAGTGCAGAAGGCGAGCTGCGTGCCGGCCGCTGCGACCTCGCCAATGGCAATGGCCCGTCGGGTCGGGTCGATACCGATCAGGTGCCGCACGAGGGTGTCGGTGCCGAACTGCCCCGGCCGCGCCAGCACCTCGTCATGGGCACCGGACAGCCCGACCAGCGTGGGACGCAGCCGCTGCAAGGAGCGACCCGGGTCGGAAGGGTCGATGGCCAGGTCGTGCAGCAGGCAGTCGAGGGCAGGCCGTCCGTCCAGCGAGACGACGATGTTGCGCTCGGAAGCGGTCACCTGGCGCACCGGCCCCACCGGCTGACAGCCTTGCGTCACCCGCGAAATCAACGACACCGCAGAAGAGAACGCGACGCCCGACAGGCCCCCTTCAAACACGGAACCGGCGATGTGAAGGCAGCGGCCGTGGGGCTCCTGACCCGCGCCCCGCGCGCACGCCAGGCCGCCGAAAAGATAGCCCGTGCGCACGCGCCCGGAAAGCTCGCCGATCAATTCGCCGAGATCGGTGGTCGAAGGGTCCGCATGCACCTGTGCGGTCGCGGCCTCAAAGCCCGCCGCCGCCGCACCGAGCGGACGCACTCCTGAGAAAAGATGGAACTGCTCGCGCGGCAGGTCCGCCAGCATCAGAGAAACGGCAGGTTCGTTGAAATACTCGACCCCGTTTCCCGCGATGCCCACGCCCACCGCGCCGATCCACGCCACGCCCGGCCAGCGCCGTTGGACGTCGGCCAGCAGGGCCTCGGCGGCCGGTGCGAATCGGTCGGTGAGATACAGCCAGCCCAATGTCGGGTTGTGCACCCGGCCTGGCCGCCCGCGCTGCGCGTCGATCTGTGCGGCGGCCAGCGCCACGGCGCCGAGCGGTTCGGGATGCGTGGCGTGGGCATGTAGGAATTCGCTCATGACGTTTGCGGCCGCCCGGGCCGCCCCGTTCAGCCTTCGCTCTTCGTAGCCCGTTTGCGAGGGGCCGGCTTGCGCTCGGTCCCAGCCGCTGGGGCGGGGGCAGAGGTGGCCTTCTTCATCGTCTGCCCGGCGGCGTCCACGCCTTGCTTGACCATCGCGGTGGCCAGGCTGCGCGCGGCGTCGCCTGCGCTTTCCTTCATGGCGCTGGTGGCCAGTTCGGTGAACTGTTTGGTGATCGCGCCCCACCACTGCATCGGGTCCACCGCGCCCGCGGATTCCTGCGCCCTGGACTTGGCGCTCTTGCGGGCCGCCTTGGCCGCCGGCTTGGCGGAACGGTCTGCTTCGGAAGGTGCGGGAGGGGCCGGTGCGGCAGGAGCGCCGGCCGGCGTGTCTTCCGGCAGTCGGATCGTCAGCGATTCGCGCAGGTCGTCCATCTGCACGTTCATGTTCTGCAAGGCGGACAGCGTCATGCGCTGCACCTCCAGTGCCTGGATCGTGGCGCCCAGCATGCGCGCGTTCTGCTCCAGCCAGAACTGCACGGTGCGCAGCTCTTCGATACGCTTGCTGAGTTCCTCGGGGTTCAGCGTGGGCGCTACCCACTGACCGATGTTCGGAAGCGCGGCGCCCGCGTTCTTCACCAGGCCCTGCAGGAAGTCGAAGCCCGGCACCAGCTTGGTGAAGGATGGGCCTTCCGTCATGTTGTCTCCGTCGCGTTGCTGTGCGAAGGATTGTGCATGTGTTGTGCCCCGTGCGCCACGTGAGGCGCGCCTGCTTCGAGTCACCAGCCAGACGACGCTCTTGGCGTGCTGGGGCAGCGGCACGTGTACCGCACTGCGCCAATCAGGCGGGAGGCACGAGCTCCTGATCTATGGCACCGAAAACGCTCATGCCATCGGCGCCCTTCATCTCGATCCGGATGGTGTCGCTGTACTTCATGAACCCGGTTTTGGGCGAACCCGACTCGATCATCTCCACGGCTCGCTTTTCAAGGATGCACGAGTAGCCTTGCGACCCGTCCTTGTTGCTCACGGTGCCGGAGCCGACGATGCTGCCGGCGCGCACGTTGCGCGTCTTTGCCATGTGCGCGATCAGCTGGCCGAAATGGAAGGCCATCTCCCCCGCGTCGCACAGGCCGACGCGCTTGCCGTTCCACACGCTTTCGAGCTGGAGGTGGACCCGGCCGGCCTGCCAGGCGCTGCCCAGCTCGTCGGGCGTGGCGGCCACCGGGCTGAACGCGGTGGCCGGCTTGCTCTGGAAGAAGCCGAATCCCTTGGCCACTTCGGCCGGAATGAGCTCGCGCAGGCTCACGTCGTTGGCGAGCATCAGCAGGCGGATGCTTTCGAGTGCCCGCTCGGCAGAGCATCCCATCGGCACGTCACCGGTGATGACCGCGATCTCGGCCTCGAAGTCGACGCCCCAGGCCTCATTGGCGCACACGATGTCATCTTGGCAGCCGAGCAAATCGTCGCTGGCCCCCTGATACATGAGCGGGTCGCTGTAGATGCTCTCCGGTATAGGCGCCCCATACGCCTTACGGACCAGTTCGACATGGTGAAGATACGCCGAGCCATCTGCCCATTGAAAAGCCCTCGGCAGGGGCGCCGCGCACTGCCGGGGATCGAAGGCGAAGGCGTGCCGTGCCTTGCCCTGGTTGAGCGCCTGGTACAGATCCTGGAGCTGCGGCGAGAGGAAGTTCCAGTCGTCGAGCACCTGCTGCATTCGCGTGGCGATGCCGATCGCATAATGCGCCGTGCTCAGGTCGCGCGACACGACGACGAGTTGGCCGTCGCGAGATCCGTCCTTGTAGCTGGCGAGTTTCATCGTTCCGTCGGCGAGGGCGCTGCAGCGCCGGATTGGGTCAGGGCGCTCCATTGTCGATGCTCACAGAACAATCCCCGCCGTCGCCGACTCCCCGCCGCATTCGGGGCCCCCGGGCGATCTTGGTCGCTGCCGCGGCCGCCGGTGCCATGCACTTGCTGGCCCTGGGCACGGGGAGCGTGCCGACAAGCGAGCCGACTCCGGCGCCCGTCGCGCGGGGCCAGGCCGTGATGCTCGCGGCCGTGCCTGCGCCGCAGGTGGCACGCAGTGTTTCAGGTGCCGTCGAACCCGCTCGGCGTTCGGCTGCGCGTAAGGCGCCACCGCGACCCGCCGTCGCAGCGCCAGCACCTGATGCGCAGGCCGCCGCGGCCGTGACGACACCGTCCGAATCATCGGCAGTGCCCCCCGAAACTCCCGCCGCCGATTCGAACGTCACCGTTGCTCGCGCCGCCGTCCACACCACCGCATCCTCCACCGACGACCCCGACGCCCAGGCGGTGCCGGTGTATCGCACCGCGCTGCCGCCCGACCTGCGGCTTCATTACGAGATGCAGCGCGGCATGCTCGCCGGTCGTGGCGACCTGCTGTGGCACCGAAATGGCGGCGAGGCCTACGAGGTGCGGCTGCACGCGGAGGTGGCCGGGGTGACCGTGCTCACGGAAACCAGCACCGGCCGCATCGACGCCAACGGCCTGGCGCCTGTGCGCTATACCGACGCGCGGGTGCGCCGGGGCATGCACGCGGCGAACTTCCAGCGCGACAAGGGTCTCATCACCTACTCCGGGCCGCAGGTCACCCATCCGCTGCCGCCGGGCACGCAGGATCGGGTGAGCTGGATGGTGCAGATCGCCGCCGTGCTCAATGCCGATCCGCGGCACGCCGCGCCGAACGGGCGGGTCGTGTTCTTCGTGTCGGGCGCGCATGGCGATGCCGATGTGTGGGCCTTCCGGTATGTGGGCACCGAGACGGTGCCGGGGCCGCAAGGCGCGATCCATGCCGTCAGATTTACCCGGGAGCCTCGCAAGCCCTACGACCGCCAAGTCGACGTCTGGCTGGCGCCGGCACACCACCATCTGCCGATTCGCGCGCGCTTCACCACCACCGCCGCAGGCGAAGCCTTCGAACTGCGGTTGCGCAACATCGGCGCTCCCTGATTCACGGTGGCGCTGGCGTGCGCTATGCGCGCAAGGTTTTGCCGTTGGCCCGGGAATGCGGGGTCGTCCATGGGCTTGATATTTGCGTTGATGGAGTCAACTTCACCGCCAAGGAGTCCCTGATGCAAATGCTTTACAACTCGGACAGCTTCGCGGTCGTGATGTTCGACGTGTCGGACGAATCGGCCGAGGGAAGCGCTGGCGGACTCAGGCGCGGCGGCTACGAGATCGTCGACAAGTTCGCACGCAAGGAGATCTTCATCGAAGGTGCCTTGGCACAAAGCTTCAAGGAGGGCGTTGAGGCGCTCATCGAGACCCAGCCATCCGAGGAGGAGATCGACGAGTACCTGGGCCGTTTCAGCTCGCTGATGCAGCAGCCCGTGATCCTGCATTGAAGCGGTGAACTCCATGCTCCCGCCTCGCTGAAAGAACACCCTCAAGCCGCTGCCCTGTCCGAGCCTCGCACAGCGAGGCCGTGCGCGAGGTGCACGGCTCTGGACAATTTCTCACAGCCGTTCCTGACCCGAGGAAGCCCTCAATCGCAAGGGCTTGCCGCTTGGTGCATGCTCCGCCAAGATGTTTCGGAGGACTCCCCTCGTGGAGGTGCCATGGTCAAGAACGTGAACGACACGCGTATGGTGTTGTCGCCCGGCCTGAAGGACGCGCCGGTGCTTGACCGCATGTGTTCGCAGTTCGTCCTCACGCTGACCATGCGGCACGTGGGCCGCTTCAACCTGCGGCGCGACTGGAACAGCCTGCTCTCGCTCACCGGTCGGCACCTGGTGTGGCCCGTGTCGGTGCTGGTTCGGTTGCGCGCTTTCCTCAGCACCCGCTGCAAGGGCAACGAGCAGTGGCGCGGCCATGAGTCGCTGAGCCACGACGCCTTCATGGAACGCCACGGCGGCTGGCGCGGCCCGTACGAGGAAGCCACGCTCTTCTTCTATGTCGACGAGTACATCAAGGACGCCCCCAAAGACCTGCTGGCAGTCCTGGGTGCCACCGCCGACTGGCTCGACCGCAGCCTGAAGAAGGAGTCCACGCTGGTCGAGAAGAACATCGACGCGCTGGGCAACCTGCTGCAACTCAACCCGGCCGAACGGGCACTGCTGCTGTACGGCACGCTGGCGCGCTATCAGCGCGATCTGCGCGGCCTGCTGGTGGAGTTCAAGGTCTCCAATGCACAGGAGGCCTATGCGGCCATCGCCTCGGTGGCCGGCGTGAACGAGACGGAGGTCGCCGAAGCGCTGCGCGCAGGCTCGCGGCTCGAACGCATCGGCATGGTCGAGAACCTCATTTCCGAGCACAACATCACCGATCTGGCCGACCTCATGAAAGTGAGCGAGCAGCTGCCGCCGGTGCTGATGCGCCGCTACGAGGGCCCGTCTGACCTGATGGCGGTGTTCACGCGGCCGGCCACGCGCAGCGAGCTCACGCCCGCAGACTTCCACTACGTGCGAGATGACCAGCGCGTGCTCACCGCCTTGCTGAAGAACGCCGTGGAGCACAAGGAGTCGGGCGTCAACGTGCTGCTGTACGGGCCGCCGGGCACCGGAAAGACCGAGCTTGCCAAGGTGGCCGCACAGGCAGCCGGGCTGGAGCTGTACGAAGTGGAGTACGCAGACCGCGACGGGAACTCGCTGTCGGGCCGCGATCGCTACCGCTCCCTGCAGATCAGTCAGGTGTTCCTGAAGGGCAGCCCGCGCGTGGCGCTGCTGTTCGACGAAGTCGAGGACGTCTTTCCGCCCATCTCTACCGACGCCGCGCAGCTCATGGCGCGGCTGGACACCAGCGATTGCTCGCCGACCGGCAGCGTCAGCGGAAAGGCCTGGGTCAACCAGATCCTCGAGACCAACCCCGTGCCGGTGATCTGGGTCACCAACCGCATCGAGCAGATCGATCCGGCGTTCCGTCGCCGCTTCCAGTACCACCTCGAACTGAAGAGCCCTCCGCCCGGCGCGCGCGAGCTGCTCGTCACGCGGGCGTTGGCCGGGGTGCCGGTGTCCGAGGGCTTCGCGGCCAAACTGGCGTCCCGCAAGGCGCTCACCCCCGCACAGGTACGCACGGCGGTGAAGTTCGCCCGCTTGGCCGGCGACGCCGGCGAGGTGGAGGCGCTCATCGAACGGCAGATCGGCAACGCCGACAAGGCGCTGGGCACCGGCGCGGCCGGACGCAAGCCGCAGCCGGTGGTGACGGTGTACGACCTGGACCTCGTGAACGCGGAGTCGCACTTCCCGGTGGCCCGCATCATCGAGGCGCTGCGCCGCCGCGGCACGGGCACGCTGTGTTTCCACGGCGCGCCGGGCACCGGCAAGACCGCGCTGGCCGAGCACATCGCGCACGAGATGCAGCGGCCGCTGTTCGTGCGTCAGGCGTCCGACCTGGTCAGCAAGTTCGTCGGCGAGACCGAGCAAAACATGGCGGCCATGTTTGCCGAGGCCGAGGCGGAGCAGGCGGTGCTGCTGCTCGACGAAGCGGACAGCTTCCTGCGCAGCCGCCGCATGGCAGAACGCAACTACGAGGTCAGCGAGGTCAACGAGATGCTGCAGGGCATGGAACGCTTTGCCGGCGTCTTCATCTGCACCACCAACTTGTTCGACGAGCTCGACGAGGCAGCGCTGCGACGGTTCACGTTCAAGATCCGCTTCCGCGCGCTCACGGCCGAGCAGCGGGTGCGCATGTTCGTGATGGAGGCCCTGAGCGGCGAGGCCCAAGCGCTCAGCGACGAGCAGCGCGAGCGCCTGGCTGCCCTGGACCAGCTGGCCCCGGGGGACTTCGCGGCAGTAAAGCGGCAGGTCGATATCCTCGGCGTCGCCTTCGACCCCGACGAATTCCTGTCGCAGCTGGAGACCGAGCACCGGGTGAAGCCGGAAGTGCGGCAGCGCCGCGGCATCGGATTCAGAGCCTGAAGAACTTGAGAACCCATCCGGAGCGGGCACGCTGGAGGGGTTCACAGGTTCTGAGTCCTGGCTCCCCTCAAGTCGGCGGTTCATCGCCGAAGAGATGGAAAACGCCAATTTCTGCACGGCGGCGTTCGTACTCGCCAACGCAGACTTGAGCACGCCCAGCCCCTCCTCGCCTCGCGCTCGCTCCCGCCATGACTGCCGCCTCCAATCTTCCCACGTTGTCCGACGGCGTCGTCCTTGCCTGGCGCGTGGCGGTTGCGCTGGGCCTGCTGTGGACCGCGGCCCTCGGGGCCATCGTCACTTCGCAGCGCGCCGACGGCGGCGATGCCCGGCTGCGACACAGCTGGCTGGTGATCGGCAGCGTGATGACGGGCGTGTGCATCTGGGCGGCCGGGTTGTCGGCGATCGCGGCGATGGGCGCACAGGTCCAGTTGCCCCCGCTCGGTGCGGCCGGGGCCTTGTTCCTCACGCTGGGCAGCAGCGCGACCACCCTCGCCGCGGCGGGCCGGCCGCTGCTCGTGCATCGCTGGCTTGGCGCTGCCGCGGGGGCGCTTCTGCTTTTCGCGGCCCTGATGGTCTGGTTGCATGCCATGAACTGGGCAGCGCCCGCGTGGCTGCCCGCCGCCGTGCTGCCCGCACTGGCCCTGGCGCAGGCGGAGACCATTGCGATGCTGCGCCGATGGCGCGGGCGTGATGCGCCGCTTGCCCGCATCTCGGGCGTGGCCCTGTTCCCTGCGGTCGCCCATGCCTTGCCGTTGGCGCTGCTGTTGTTCGCCGCGCCGTTGCCGCTGCATCAGCAGCCGGGCCTGGATCTGCTGTGCGCCGCGCTCGCCGCCGCCATCGCTGGGGTTGGGATGCAGGTCGCACGCATGGACCGCCACCTGGTCGGCCAGCGAAGGCGCCTGGGCGACCAGTTGAAGCAGGCGCACCTGCAGAGATCTCCGCTGGCCGATCCGCTGACGGGTCTGCTGAGCCGCCTGGGCATCGAAACCGCCATGCGCAAGGCCGCGATGGAAGCCGAGGCGCAAGGGCAGCGCGTGGCGCTGCTGGCCATCGGCCTGGACGGCTTTCGCAGCGTCAACGACTCGTTTGGCCATGCGCTGGGCGACAGCGTGCTGCGCGAGGTGGCCCATCGCCTGGCTGCCGAGGCGCGGCAGCTCGTGTCGCCACCGAAGATCGAAAGTCACCATGTGGCGCGCCTGGGCAGCGATGAGTTCGTGCTGATGCTGCAAGGACAGATCGACCGGCAGTTGATTGGTCGCGTCGCGGCCGCCGTGCTCGAGCGCTTGAGCGGCCCGCTGGTGTGCGAGCGGCAGGAGATCACGCTGGCCGCGTCCATCGGCGTGGCGTGCTTCCCCGAGGACGGCGGCGCGTCCAAGCTGCTGTCGCGCGCGCACGCCGCCATGTACGCAGCCAAGGAGGCGGGCGGCTGCACCTACATGCTCTTCGAGCCGCGCATGCAAGACAGCCTGCGCGACCGGCACGAGTTGCTGCGCGACTTGCGCCTGGCCATAGAGAACAATCAGCTGGAGCTCTTCTACCAGCCCAAGATCGAGGGCAAGAGCGGGAAGGTCACCGCGGCCGAGGGGCTGCTGCGCTGGCACCACCCCGTGCGAGGCACGCTGAGCCCTGACGTGTTCATCCCGCTGGCCGAGCGTCACGGGCTGATCGGCGCGCTCGGCAACTGGGTCATCGAGGATGCCTGCCGCACCGCCCAGGTCTGGCGCGAGCGCGGGCTCAAGATGCGCGTGGCGATCAACCTGTCGGTGTTCCAGATGCGGCAGAACGACCTCGTTGAGCGCATCCAGGCCGCGCTCAAGCGCTACGGCGTGAACCCGCAAAGGCTTACCTGCGAGATCACCGAATCCGTGGCCATGGAGGACACGCAGGTCACGCAGCGCACCTTCGAGCGGTTGGGCAAGGCGGGTATTCACCTCTCGATCGACGATTTCGGCACGGGTTATTCGAGCCTCAGCTACCTGAGGCGCCTGCCGGCCACCGAGCTGAAGATCGACCGCAGTTTCGTGATGGATCTCGAGACGAGCGAGGATGCGCGTGCCATCGTCGATGCGGTGCTCAAGCTGGCGCACGCCATCGGCCTGAAGGTCGTGGCCGAGGGCGTGGAGACGCTGCGCCAGCGCGACATCCTGCTGCAGCTCGGTTGCGACGAATTCCAGGGCTACCTGTTTGCCCGGCCCATGTCGGCGCGCGCGCTGCTGCTCTGGGCGGTGGACGACAAGCTGGCGAAGAAGGCGTTCCGGTCGTCGCTGTTCGCCGAGTCGGACATGGCTGCGTCGCTTGCGCCGCGCACCGCGCCTCCGGGCGGCAACGTGCAAGCTCTGCCGCTGCGCCGCCACAAGACCTGATCGGCAAGCCCGCAGCGCCCTCCTTCCTAGAATGGCGGCCATGAACGCTCCCGCCTACACCCGCGCCCGGGCGCTGCCCGAGATCCTGTCCAAACGCATCGTGGTGCTCGACGGCGCGATGGGGACCATGATCCAGCGCTACAAGCTCGGCGAGGCCGATTACCGCGGCGAGCGCTTCCGCGACCACCCCCGCGATCTCAAGGGCAACAACGAGTTGCTGCAGTTCACCCGACCCGATGTGATCCGCGAGATCCACGAGCAATACCTGGCCGCGGGCGCCGACATCATCGAGACCAACACGTTCGGCGCCACGTCAGTGGCGCAGGACGACTACGGGCTGGCCCCGCTGGCGCGCGAGATGAACGTCGCTGCCGCCCGCTTGGCGCGCGAAGCGTGCGAGCGCTTTTCCACGCCCGAGAAGCCGCGGTTCGCCGCCGGCGCGCTTGGGCCGACGCCGCGCACCGCGAGCATCAGCCCGGACGTCAACGATCCGGCGGCGCGCAACGTCACCTTCGACGATCTGTGCGAGGCATACCACGAGCAGGCGTCGGGCCTGCTGGAAGGCGGCTGCGATCTGTTCCTGGTGGAGACGGTGTTCGACACGCTCAACTGCAAGGCCGCCATCTTCGCGCTCGATGAACTGATGGAAGAAACCGGTGAGCGGCTGCCAGTCATCATCTCGGGCACGGTGACCGATGCTTCCGGCCGCATCCTCTCGGGCCAGACCGTGGGCGCGTTCTGGCACAGCGTGCGACATGCCCGGCCTGTGGCCGTGGGCCTGAACTGCGCCCTCGGCGCGGCGCTGATGCGGCCCTATATCGAGGAGCTGGCCAAGATCGCGGGTGACACGTTCATCAGCTGCTACCCGAACGCCGGCCTACCCAACCCGATGAGTGAGACCGGCTTTGACGAGACCCCGGAGATCACGGGCGCCCTGGTCGAGGAGTTCGCCAAGTCGGGTTTTCTCAACATCGCGGGCGGCTGCTGCGGCACCACACCGGCGCACGTCGCCCAGATCGCCGAGCGCGTGGCCCGCTATCGGCCCCGCTGCGTCCACGGCGGCGCGTTCGCGTCGCTGCTGCCCGCCTGAGAGGCGCAACTACATCAGCTGCAACAGCCGCTGCAGGTGCAGCCGCAGTTTCACCTCGTGCGGCGCGACGCCCGCTGTCACCTCATGCGGCTTCATGCGGGTGTCGCGCAACGCCGGCTCGCCCAGCGGCAAACCGATGCGGCTCAGCACGCTGGCGACCAGCGGCTCGTTGGCCCGCCGGCCGCGGCGCAGCACCACCGCCACTTCCTGGCTCGCCAGGCGCACGAAGCTGCCCGGCGGGTAGATTCCCACCGCCTTGATGATGGCGCTGCCGGCCGCATCGGCCTGCTGGTTCTCGTCGAGATAGGCGGCCTTGGCTGCTGCCGTGGCCGCCATGGCGCGGCGCATCCGGCGCGGGGCCAGGCGCGCGGCAAAGATGTCCGCGCGCTGGATCAGCCGCGCCAACTGCAGTGAGGCCTGCAGATCGGCCAGCGGCCCGGGGACCGAGGCGTGGTGGTGCTCCACCGCCTGCAGCCACAGCTCATCGGTCACGCCCAGCGTGCGCATCTGCTCGGCGCCGCACAACGGATGCCCATCGATCATCTCCCGTTGGCGCGGCGTGACGGGTGAGTCTTGCAGCACCAGCTGGTCTTGCAGTGAGCTCATCGCCATGTTCATGGTCAGCGCCGCGCGGCGCAGCACGGGTCGCCAGTCCGGGGGCCAGGGAAGGTGTCGCGCGGCCAGCTCGCACACCACCATCACCAGCAGCGCGTGCGTCGCGCTGTAGCCCCGCAGCTCCTGAGTGGTGGCATGGATGAGCGTGAGCAAAGACGTGTCGCTATCGGCGGCCAGCAGATCCATGGCCTCGAGATCCAGCCGGGCTGCGCGTGCCGCGAACTCGCCGGCCGGGGGGTCGTGCAGCAGCGCGCTGGTGCGCAGCACGAGGTCATTCCACGCGCTCGCCGGATCGACGATCCGCTGCGGTCGCGTGGGTGCGCATTCCGCAGCATCGGGCATTGCCTGGGCAATCTGCCCGAGCAGGGCATTGCGGCGCACCATGGCATCCACCTTGCCGGCGAGCGCCTTGCGGAACTGCGCCGAGTCCGCCACGTCCACGTAGACGCCGCGCGCCAGCAGCAGCGCACGTTGCGCCTCGTCAGCCAGCACAGTGCCCCGCGGCATCAGCAGATGGCCCGACGCATCGCGTAGCGACACCGGAAGCGGGTGGCCGACCCGCAGAACGTCAGGGTGAATGGGGATCATCGCCATGTGAGGGCGCGGGCCGCCGGCCTCCAGGCAGCCCCGCGTACGCTCATTTCGGCGGCACGGGCGCGAACTTGATCCCCGTACAATCGCTACCCGCCCAAGGAGCGTTGCGACGGCCCTCACCACAGGCGCTGCCAGGCTTGGGCCCCGGATTCCAAACGGCGCTCACCGACCCTTCGGGCCGCGGTGAGTTGCGTGGCCCGTCGATGCCCGATCACGACCTCGCCGCCCGCCATGCACACTGCCGCCGCTTCGCCCTCCGTGCCTCCCATGAAGCTCTCGGGCCTGGAGCCCGTGACCATCGGCGAGGGCACGCTGTTCGTCAACATCGGCGAGCGCACCAATGTCACGGGGTCCAAGGCGTTTGCCAAGCTCATCCTCAACGGCCAGTTCGAGCAGGCGCTGGCGGTCGCGCGCCAGCAGGTGGAAAACGGCGCCCAGGTCATCGACATCAACATGGACGAGGCCATGCTGGACAGCAAAGCCGCGATGGTGCGCTTCCTCAACCTGCTGGCTTCCGAACCCGACATCGCGCGCGTGCCGATCATGATCGACAGCTCTAAGTGGGACGTGATCGAGGCGGGCCTGAAGTGCATCCAGGGCAAGGGCATCGTCAACTCCATCTCGCTCAAGGAAGGCGTCGAGGTGTTCAAGCACCAGGCCAAGCTGGTGCGGCGTTATGGCGCGGCGGCGGTCGTGATGGCGTTCGACGAGCAGGGCCAGGCCGATACGTTTGCGCGCAAGACCCAGATCTGCGAGCGGGCCTATCGCATCCTGGTCGATGAGGTCGGCTTCCCGCCCGAAGACATCGTCTTCGATCCGAACATCTTTGCCATCGCCACCGGCATCGAGGAGCACGACAACTACGCAGTCGACTTCATCGAGGCCACGCGCTGGATCAAACAGCAGCTGCCGGGCGCCAAGGTCTCGGGCGGCGTGTCGAACGTGAGCTTCAGCTTTCGCGGCAACGAGCCGGTGCGCGAGGCCATCCACACGGTGTTCCTTTACCACGCGATCCAGGCAGGCATGGACATGGGCATCGTCAACGCTGGCATGGTCGGCGTGTACGACGAGCTCGACCCTGAGCTGCGCGAGCGCGTGGAAGACGTGGTGCTCAATCGCCGCAAAGACGCCGGCGAGCGTCTGGTGGAAGTGGCCGAGCGGGCCAAGGGCGCCGCCCGCGACGATTCCACCAAGCTGGCATGGCGCGCCAAGGCAGTTGCCGAACGGCTGTCGCATGCGCTGGTGCACGGCATCACCGACTTCATCGTCGAAGACACCGAAGAGGTGTGGCAGCAGATCAAAGCCGCCGGCGGACGGCCGCTGCACGTGATCGAGGGGCCGCTCATGGCGGGCATGAACATCGTTGGCGACCTCTTCGGCGCCGGCAAGATGTTCCTGCCGCAGGTGGTGAAGTCCGCGCGCGTCATGAAGCAGGCGGTGGCCCACCTGCTGCCTTACATCGAGATCGAGAAGCAGGCGCTCATCGATGCCGGCGGCGAAGCCCGGGCCAAGGGCAAGATTGTCATCGCCACCGTGAAGGGCGACGTGCATGACATCGGCAAGAACATCGTGACCGTCGTGCTCCAGTGCAACAACTTCGAGGTGGTGAACATGGGCGTCATGGTGCCGTGCCAGGACATCCTGGCGCGCGCCAAGGCCGAGGGCGCCGACATCGTGGGCCTGTCGGGGCTCATCACGCCGAGCCTGGAAGAGATGCAGCACGTGGCCGCCGAGATGCAGCGCGACGAGCACTTCCGGGTGAAGAAGGTCCCGCTGCTGATCGGCGGCGCCACCACGAGCCGTGTGCATACCGCGGTCAAGATCTCGCCGCACTACGACGGCCCGGTGGTGTACGTGCCCGACGCCAGCCGCAGCGTGAGCGTGTGCAGCGAGCTGCTGTCCGACGACAAGGCCGCGGCGTTCATCGCGGAGATCAAGGCCGACTACGAGCGCGTGCGCCAGCAGCACGCCGGCAAGAAGACGACGCCGCTGGTGCCGTTGGCCGCGGCGCGCGCCAACAAGACGCCCATCGCCTGGGCGGGCTACCAAGCCCCGCAGCCGAAGTTCATCGGTCGGCGCGTGTTCAAGAACTACGACCTTGGCGAACTGGCGCAGGCCATCGACTGGGCCCCGTTCTTCCAGACCTGGGACCTGGCGGGCCCCTACCCGGCGATCCTCACTGACGAGGTCGTCGGCGAATCAGCGCGCCGCGTGCTGAGCGACGGGCAGCGCATGCTCAAGCGGCTGATCGAAGGCCGATGGGTTGCCGCCAACGGGGTGATCGCCTTGTACCCGGCGAACACGGTCAACGACGACGATATCGAGATCTACACCGACGAGTCGAGGCGCGAAGTGCTCATGACCTGGCATGGCTTGCGCATGCAGACCGAGCGTCCGGTGGTCGATGGCGTCAGAAGGCCGAACCGCTGCCTCGCCGATTTCGTCGCACCCAAGGAAAGCGGTATCGCCGACCACGTGGGCCTGTTCGCAGTGACCGCCGGGATCGGCGTCGAGAAGAAGGAGAAGCAGTTCCTCGACGATCACGACGACTACAGCGCCATCATGCTGAAGGCGCTGGCCGACCGTCTGGCCGAGGCCTTCGCCGAGCGGCTGCATCAGAGGGTTCGCACGGAGTTCTGGGGCTATGCCTCGCAAGAGACGCTCAGCAATGCGGACCTTATCGCCGAGAAGTACCGAGGCATCCGCCCGGCGCCCGGCTATCCCGCCTGCCCCGATCATTCGGTGAAGGCCGAGATGTTCCGTGTGCTGCGCTGCGAGGACATCGGTATGGAACTTACCGAAAGCATGGCCATGATGCCCGCGGCCAGCGTGAGTGGTTTCTACCTTGCCCACCCCGCCGCGACCTACTTCAACGTGGGCCGCATCGGTGACGACCAGCTGCGTGATTGGGCCGCTCGCTGCGGCCAGGATGTGGCGCTGGCACAGCGCTCGCTCGCCTCGCTGCTGTAGCCGGGATCGGGCCGACTGCGCATTGCGTCACGCAGCGCCGGGAGCGAGCGCCCGCCCGCCGCAGATCGTTACATTGAAGTGAGTCCGCTCGCAACGAAGTCCACGTCTTTGTCGTTCCAATAGCGCCGGGCGCCTGCATCCAGGCGATTCGAACCAGAAAGGACGCACATGAGCACCCTCACCCAAGAGTCGATCGTCAACCCGCCCGCGCGGGGCAGTTCCATGCGCATCGTCTGGATGGTGGCCGGCGGGCTGGCGATCGCCGCAGCCGGCGTCGGCGCGGGCTTGGCTTGGCGGCCGGCCGCTCCGGACGCGGCATCCAGCGCGCTGGATGCCAGCCAGACCGCAGCGCCCACCAGCCAGCTCGCCAGCGAGTCGCCAGCTTCCCCGGCGGCTGGCGACAAGCCCGCACCCAAGCCCGCCTCGACCGCGCGTCGGGCCGCCGCGTCCACCGAGAGCCGTGCCGCCACGCCGCTGGCCACGCAACCCGCTGCGGTGTGCAGCACCTGCGGCGTGGTCGAAGGTGTACGCGAGGTGAAGGTCAAGGGAGAGGGCAGCGGTATCGGTGCCGTGGCGGGCGGCGTGCTGGGCGCCGCCGTGGGCAACCAGATGGGCAAGGGCAACGGCCGCAAGGCCATGACGGTGCTCGGCGCCGTGGGCGGCGGCTTGGCCGGGCATGAGGTGGAGAAGCAGGTTCGCAGCGAAACCGTCTACGAGGTGCGCATTCGTATGGACGACGGCAGCTCGCGCACCTTCACCCGGAAGACAGCGCCCGCTCCGGGTTCGCGCGTCACCGTGGAAGGCAACACCTTCCACGCTACCCGCGCTCCCAGCGCCGAGCCGCAGATGGTGCGAACGTCCGGCGGCGCCTGAGAGGCCCTCACTGCGCCGCGAGCACTCTGCGGTACTGGATTGCTTCGGCCAGCTGGGGCACCGAGAGGTCGGGCACAGCGGAAAGGTCGGCGATGGTGCGCGCGAGACGCAGCACGCGATGAAACCCGCGCGCCGACCAGCCCAGGCGCGCGGCGGCGCTTTGCAGGAATGTGGAGGTGGCCGCATCCAGCGCGCAGTGGCGGTCGATTCCGTCGCCGCCCAGCGCCGCGTTCAGCACCCCCTGGCGTTCAAGCTGACGCTGCTGTGCCGCGGCGACACGCTCGGCCACCTGAGCGCTGCCCTCGCCGGCGGGTGAGGCGGCGAGCACCTGCGGCGCCACAGCGGGCACTTCCACCTGCACATCGATGCGGTCCAGCAGCGGCCCGCTGATGCGGCCCTGGTAACGCCCGATGGCCTCCGGTGTGCACCGGCAAGCGCGCATCGGATTGCCGTGGTGGCCGCAAGGGCAGGGATTCATCGCCGCGATCAGCTGGAAGCGTGCCGGGAACTCGGCCTGGCGTGCCGCACGCGAGATGACGATGCGTCCGTTCTCCAGCGGCTCGCGCAGCGCCTCCAGCGCTGAACGCGGGAATTCAGGCAGCTCATCCAGGAACAGCACGCCTTCGTGCGCCAGTGAGATCTCGCCTGGCCGGGGCGGATTGCCTCCTCCCACGAGGGCTACGGATGACGCGCTGTGATGCGGCGCGCGCAACACCCGCTGCATCCAGCGCCGCGGATCAAACCCTCCGGTGAGGCTGTGCACGGCGGCCGATTCCAGCGCCTGTGGCTCGCCCAGCGGCGGCAGCAGGCCGGCGAAACGCTGCGCCAACATGGATTTGCCCGTGCCGGGCGGACCCACCATGAGCACGCTGTGGCCGCCTGCCGCGGCGATCTCCAGGGCGCGCTTGGCGCCGGCCTGCCCTTTCACCTCGCGCAGGTCGGGCATCTCGGCCGTCCGCGACACCGGGCATGCACGCGCCAAAGGCAGGGGCTGCGCCTGCTCGCCCGGCAGCAGCGCCTGCACCACGTCGAGTAGATGAGCGGCCCCGTGGATGGTGAGGCCCGGCGCCAGTGCTGCCTCTTCGGCGCTGGCTTGGGGGAGCACAAGTGCGCGCGGCGCAGACACGCGCCGTGCAGCCAGCGCCATGGCGAGCGCGCCGCGAACCGGTCGCAAATCGCCAGCCAGCGAAAGCTCGCCGGCGAACTCGAAGCCGGCAAGCTTGGTCGCATCCACCTGCCCGCTGGCGGCCAGGATGCCCAGGGCGATGGGCAGGTCGAAACGGCCGGATTCCTTGGGAAGATCCGCCGGCGCCAGGTTCACGGTGATGCGCTTGTTGTGAGGGAACTCGAGCCCGCTGTGCAGGACGGCCGCGCGAACCCGCTCGCGCGCTTCCTTCACCTCGGTGTCGGCTAGTCCAACCAGCGTGAAGCTCGGCAGGCCATTGGCCAGATGGACCTCCACCGTCACTGGTGGAGCGGCCAACCCGTCCAGGGCGCGGCTATGCAGCACAGCCAACGACATCGCGTTCTTCCTTCCTCGGGCGGCGTGTCGCCCCTTTGTGTGGCCGGCATTGTGGCGGCGCATCGCCTCGGGCGTGAGCGCCCTCTCGGGTGCGCTCGCAAGGGGGCTATACGCACCAATCGCGTGCCAAGATGGCTTGCGGCTCCATGGAGGTGCATTCGCGCATAGGTAACGGGGCCAATGCGGGTCGCTTTTCGCCAAATCGGTGAGGCCGCTGTTGGCACACAATGTGCAGCACCGGCCCCGAGGCCGGACTTCCCCCACTCTAAATTCGAAAGATGAAGCACATGAAGAAATCCCTTGCCCTGATGGCCATTGCCACGGCATTCACGTCGGTGGCATACGCCGAGGGCATGTCCGCCAATGTCGCGCTCACGTCGAACTACAAGTTCCGCGGCCAGGACCAGGGCAACAACAAGCCCGCGCTGCAAGGCGGCTTTGACTTCTCTGCCAACGGCTTCTATGTCGGCAACTGGAACTCCAGCATCGGCTTCACCGATTCCGGCCTGGAGATGGACTTCTACGGTGGATACAAGGGCGAAGCCGCGGGCCTGGGCTATGACGTCGGTGTGTTGCAGTACTACTACCCGCAGAAGGACAAGGCAGTCGACTTCAACACCACTGAGTTGTATGGCGCCGTGAGCTTCAGCATCCTCACTGCCAAGTACTCGCACACCGTGTCCAAGAAGTACTTCGGCCTGCAGGACGGTCAGAACACGGGTTACCTCGACCTGAGCGCCAACTACGAGATCGCCAAGGGCGTGGTTCTCAATGGTCACGTGGGCTACACCAACCTGTCCGACGACGTCAACGACACCGGTGTGCCGAACTTCGCCGACTACAAGATCGGCGCCACGTACGACATGGGCTCGGGCTTCTCGCTGGCAGGCGCGGTGGTCGGCGCGAACAAGAAGAGCTTCTACGGCGACATCAACAAGGCTCGCTTCATCCTCACGCTCAGCAAGTCGATGTAATTCCAGGGCGGCTCGGTCGCCGGGCCGTCATTCATTCTTCGCAGAAAGGTTCGACCATGAAGATGGTGACTGCCATCGTCAAGCCCTTCAAGCTTGACGAAGTTCGCGAGGCCCTGAGCGCGATCGGCGTTCAGGGCGTCACGGTGACCGAGGTGAAAGGCTTCGGGCGCCAGAAGGGCCACACCGAGCTGTATCGCGGCGCGGAGTACGTCGTGGACTTCCTGCCCAAGGTCAAGATCGAGGCTGCGGTCGACGACGCCATCGTCGACCGCGTCATCGAGGCGATCGAGACCGCCGCGCGCACCGGCAAGATCGGCGACGGCAAGATCTTCGTATCGTCGCTGGAACAGGTCGTCCGCATCCGCACGGGCGAAACCGGCAAAGACGCGCTCTGACGCCCATCCGGAGAGGACCCACCATGAAGAAATTCATTGCCACCCTTGCCCTGGGCTTGGCCGCTCTCGGCTTCGCGGGCATCAGTGCGGCGCAGGATGGCGCTTCGACGGCTCCCGCTGCCACGGCGACCTCAACCGCTGACACACCCGCTGCGGCGGCCGCTCCGGCTGCTGCCACGCCGGTGGCGGACAAGGGCGACACCGCCTGGCTGTTGATGTCCACCGTGCTGGTGATCATGATGTCGATCCCCGGCTTGGCACTGTTCTACGGCGGCTTGGTGCGCAGCAAGAACATGCTGTCGGTGCTGATGCAGGTGTTCGTCACCTTCTCGTTGATCACCGTGCTGTGGATCGTGTACGGCTACAGCTTGGCCTTCACCGAGGGCAATGCCTTCATCGGCGGGCTCGACCGGCTTTTCCTGAAGGGCGTGTTTGATCCGTCCGCGGGAACCTTCGCGATGGCCGCCACGTTCAGCAAGGGGGTCGTGGTGCCGGAACTGGCCTTCGTGGTGTTCCAGGCGACCTTCGCCGCCATCACCTGTTGCCTGATCGTGGGCGCGTTTGCCGAACGCATGAAGTTCAGCGCGGTGCTGATGTTCATGGTGCTGTGGTTCACCTTCAGCTATGCGCCAATCGCCCACATGGTGTGGTACTGGATGGGCCCGGATGCCTACACCGGCAAGGAGGTGGTCGCCGAGATGAACGCCAAGGCCGGCCTGATCTGGCAGTGGGGTGCGCTCGATTTCGCCGGCGGCACGGTGGTCCACATCAATGCGGCTGTTGCCGGCCTCGTGGGTGCCTATCTCGTGGGCAAGCGCGTCGGCTACGGCAAGGAAGCGTTCACCCCGCACTCGCTGACGCTGACCATGGTCGGTGCCGCGCTGCTGTGGGTGGGCTGGTTCGGTTTCAACGCCGGCTCGGCGCTCGAGGCGGGCAACAGTGCCACGCTCGCCTTCCTGAACACCTTCTCGGCCACGGCAGTGGCGGTGCTAGCTTGGTGCATCGGCGAGGCGCTGCTCAAGGGCAAGGCGTCCATGCTGGGCGCAGCCTCGGGCGCGGTTGCCGGTCTGGTCGCCATCACGCCGGCGGCCGGCAACGTAGGCATCGTCGGTGCGATGGTGATTGGCGCAGCAGCGGGCTTCCTGTGTCTGTGGGGCGTGAATGGACTCAAGCGCATGCTGGGCGCCGATGATTCGCTGGACGTGTTCGGCGTGCACGGCGTGGGCGGAATCCTGGGTGCCCTGCTCACGGGCGTCTTCAACAATCAGGCGTTGGGCGGCCCTGGCCTCGTGACCGACTGGGTGACGGCGACCGTCGGCTCCGTCGGCATCTGGGATCAGCTGCTGATCCAGGCCAAGGGTGTCGCGGTGACCGTGGTGTGGTCGGCGGTGGTGGCGCTGGTGTCCTTCAAGGTGGTTGACTTGGTGATTGGTTTGCGCGTCACCGAGGAGGAAGAGCGAGAGGGCCTGGACATCACCTCGCATGGCGAAACGGCGTACAGCAAGTAGGCCAAATCTTTTCGCCATACGAAGGGCCGCCGCAAGGCGGCCTTTTTCATGGCGGCTGGTGCGCCGGACCAGGCCCCGGCCTCGTCGCGCCACCCACTTGCGAAGCGCCGCGGGCACCCCAAATGCCTAGAATCTTCCGGCGCGTTTCCCGCGACCTGCGCCCCGGCTTTCCCCGGGGCCTTTGTCTCTTTCGGGTCAGATTCCATGGTTCCTCATCTCATCACCGCACTCACGGGCCCGATCAACGAACTGGAGCAGCGAATCCTTGAATCGCTGCCTGCCATCGAGCGCTGGTTCCGGCTGGAGTGGATGGAGCACACGCCACCTTTCTACACGTCGGTCGACGTGCGCAATGCGGGCTTCAAGCTTGCGCCGGTGGACACCAATCTCTTCCCCGGAGGCTGGAACAACCTCACTCAGGAAATGCTGCCGCTGGCTGTGCAAGGGGCGATGGCGGCCATCGAGAAGATCTGCCCCGAAGCGCGCAACCTGCTGCTCATACCCGAGAACCACACCCGCAACAGCTTCTACCTGATGAACGTGGAGCGCCTGGTGCAGATTTTTCACCAGGCGGGTCTGAACGTGCGACTGGGCTCCCTGGACGAGAGCGTGAAGGGTCCCACGCCGGTCGAGCTTCCGAACGGCAGTGCGCTCATCGTGGAACCGCTGGTGCGGCAGCGCGGCCGGTTGGGACTGAAGGATTTCGATCCGTGCACCATCTTGCTCAACAACGACTTGTCGGCGGGAATTCCCAAGGTGCTCGAGGGCTTGCACGAGCAGTACGTGCTGCCACCGCTGCATGCGGGCTGGGCCGTGCGGCGCAAGACCAACCATTTCCAGGCCTACGAGGAGGTCGCCAAGAAGTTCGCCAAGCTGCTGGGCATGGACCCCTGGCTGATCAACCCGATGTTCGCTCGCTGCGGCGAGGTCAACTTCTCCGACGGCACCGGCCAGGAATGTTTGATGAGCCATGCCGAGGCGTTGCTTGCCAAGGTGCGTCGCAAGTACAAGGAATACGGCATCCAGGAAAAGCCGTTCCTCATCGTCAAGGCCGACGCCGGCACCTACGGCATGGGGATCATGACCGTGCGCGACCCGAAGGACCTGGCCGAACTGAATCGCCGCACGCGCAACAAGATGAGCATCATCAAGGACGGTCAGGAGGTGAGCGAGGTCATTCTTCAAGAAGGTGTCCCCACTTACGAGCGCGTGCATGACGCCGTGGCCGAGCCCGTGGTCTACATGATCGACCGCTACGTGGTGGGCGGCTTCTACCGCGTCAACGCCGAGCGCGGCGTGGACGAAAACCTCAATTCACCGGGCGCGAGTTTCGTGCCGCTCGCCTTTGCGGAGGCGACCCACCTGCCCAGGCCCGGCGTGAAGCCTGGCGCGAGCGCGCCCAACCGCTTCTACATGTACGGCGTGATTGCGCGCCTGGCGATGGTGGCGGCCAGCTACGAGCTGGAAGCCACTGACCCGGACGCCGAGGTTTACGACTAACCTGAGTCCCGGAGCACAATCGCGGCTCCAGAACAAGCACTGCGGCGGCGCGCGCCGCGGCGCAACGTGATCCAGCATCGAAAGAATTCCAGCCTGGCGGTCCTCACGCTGGGCGCCCTGGGCATCGTCTACGGCGACATCGGCACCAGCCCGCTATATGCGGTCAAGGAGGTGTTCGCGCCAGGCCACGTACCACTCACCCCGCAGAACATCCTCGGGGTGATGTCCCTCATGTTCTGGAGCCTCACGATCATCGTGTCGGTGAAGTACGTGGGCCTCATCCTGCGCGCCGACAACAATGGCGAGGGCGGCCTCATCGCCATGCTGGCTCTGGCCTCGCAAGCGGTGAAGCACCGGCCCCACCTGCGCACCCGGCTGCTCGCGCTCGGCATCTTCGGCACGGCCATCTTCTTCGGCGACGGCGTGATCACGCCGGCGGTGTCGGTCCTGAGCGCGATGGAGGGCCTGGAAGTGGCCGCACCGGCGCTGGCCAAGCACATCGTGCCGTTGTCGCTGGTGGTCATCACGGGCCTGTTCCTGCTGCAACGGCACGGGACCGGCGGGATCGGCAAGTTCTTCGGGCCGATCACGGCACTGTGGTTCGTCGTCATGACGGTGATGGGGTTGGTGCACATCGCCCGCACACCCGAAGTGCTGTGGGGTCTGAGTCCGCATCACGCGTTGCGCTTCTCGTGGGAGCAGCCCGGCGTAACCTTCGTGGCCCTGGGCTTCACCGTGCTGTGTATCACCGGCGCCGAGGCGCTGTATGCCGACCTCGGGCACTTCGGCAAGCGGCCGATCCGGCTGGCCTGGTTCTCGCTCGTCATGCCGGCGCTGGTGATCAACTACTTTGGCCAGGGCGCCTTGCTGCTGCGAGAGCCCGATAAGGTGGTCAACCCGTTCTTCGAGATGGCGCCCGACTGGGCGCTGTACCCGCTCATCGGGCTGGCCACCTGCGCCGCGGTCATCGCCTCGCAGGCGCTCATCTCCGCAGCGTTCTCCATCACCAAGCAGGCGATTTTGCTGGGCTACCTGCCGCGGCTGCGCATCCAGCACACCTCCGTGCGTGAGACTGGGCAAATCTACGTGCCCTTCGTCAACTGGGCGCTGTACATCTGCATCGTGCTCGCGGTCATCGGTTTCGGCTCCAGCGGGCGGCTGGCCTCGGCCTACGGCATCACCGTCACCATCGACATGACGATCACCACGGTGATGACTTTCTTCGTGATCCGCTATGGCTGGAAGCTGCCGTGGACGCTGTGCATCGCTGCCACCGGCTTCTTCTTCCTGATCGACATCACCTACCTCTGCGCCAACATCGTGAAGGTGCTCGAAGGCGGCTGGTTCCCGCTGCTGATCGGCGCGGTGATGTTCACGCTCATGATGACGTGGAAGGAGGGCCGCGCGCTCATGGCCGAACGGCTTCGCACTGACGCCATCGACCTCAAGAGCTTCCTGGAAACCGTGTTCGTGAGCCCGCCGGCACGCGTGCCGGGCACGGCGGTGTTCCTCGTGAGCGAGCCGGGCATCACGCCCAATGCGCTGCTGCACAACCTCAAGCACAACAAGGTGCTTCACGAAACCAACCTTTTCGTCACGGTGCAGCACCACGAGGTGCCTTGGATCCCGTTCGACCGACGCGCCGAGATGAAATCGCTGGGGCAGGACTGCTGGCAGGTCACCTTGCATTTCGGCTTCAAGAACGAGCCCGATGTGCCACAGGCTTTGAAGCTGCTGCCCCAGCGCAGCTTCGGCCTGGACGAGATGCAGACGTCCTATTTCCTCTCGCGCGACATCATCGTGCCCACGCTGGCCAGCGGCATGGCAGGCTGGCGCGAGAAGCTCTTCGCTAGCATGCATCGCAACGCCTCGGCTGCGGCTGACTACCTCAGTCTGCCGACAAACCGCGTGGTGGAGCTGGGGTCGAAGCTGGAGTTTTGAGCGCGCCCCAGGGGCCGCTGGTCCAATGGACGGCCGGTCGGCACCACGCCGGCGTTCCTCACCGACACTCGCGCCATGAAACTGCTGTTCGTCGCCGATCCGCTGGAAGGCTTCAAGACCTACAAAGACTCCACCTACGCAATGATGCGCGAGGCGGCCGGGCGCGGGCATGCGCTCCTGGCCTGCGAGCCGCGCGAGCTGCAGTGGGAGCGCGGGCAGCGCGTCACCGCACGCATGCGGCGCATCGAACTCACCTCCGACCCGCACGATTGGTTCGGCGAGGTCGACACGCCGGAGCTGGCACTGGCCGACGTGGACGCGGTGGTGATGCGCAAGGATCCGCCCTTCGACAGCGAGTATTTCTACGCCACCCACCTGCTGCAGCAGGCCGAGCGCGAAGGTGCGCGGGTGTTCAACTCACCGGCCGCGCTGCGCGACCACCCGGAAAAGCTCGCGATCCTCGAGTTTCCCCAGTTCATCGGGCCCACGCTCGTGACCCGCGACGAAGCGGCGGTCAAGCGTTTCCACGCCGAGCACCACGACATCGTGCTCAAGCCGCTGGACGGCATGGGCGGCATGGGCATCTTTCGCGTCGGCCCCGACGGCTTGAACCTGGGCAGCATCACCGAGACGCTCAACCGCGGCGGCGCGCAGACCGTGATGGCGCAGCGCTACATCCCCGAGATCAAGCGCGGCGACAAGCGAATCCTCATCATCGGCGGCCAGCCGGTGCCCTATGCGCTGGCGCGCATTCCGCAGGGCAGCGAGATCCGCGGCAACCTTGCCGCCGGCGGCAAGGGCGTGGCGCAGCCGCTGTCCGAGCGCGATCGCGAGATCGCCGAGGGCATCGGGCCGGTGCTCGCCGCCCGTGGCCTGCTGCTGATCGGCCTCGATGTCATCGGCGACAGCATGACCGAGATCAACGTGACCAGCCCGACTTGCTTCCAGGAGATCGCGCAGCAGACTCGCTTCGACGTCGCCGGCATGTTTATCGACGCGCTCGAAGCCGCGCTCGCCGCGCGCTGAACAGGCCCGAACCCATGGCTGTCCTTTCGCTTTCCAATGCTCATCTCGCCTACGGGCATGTCGCGCTGCTCGACGGCGCATCGTTCTCGCTCGAAGCCGGTGAACGACTGGGCCTCATCGGCCGCAACGGCGCCGGCAAGTCATCGCTGCTGAAGATCGTCGCCGGGTTCGAGCGGCCCGACGACGGCCTGCTGCAGATGACCCAGGGCCTGCGCATCTGTTACGTGCCCCAGGAGCCGCGGTTCGACCCGGCGGCGAAGGTGTTCGACGTCGTGAGCGAAGGCGTCGCAGAGGCCAAGGCCGTACGCGCGCAATACGAAGCGCACGAAAGCGGCGTAGACCTCGACGCGCTGCAGACGCGCATTGAGGCGCTCGACGCCTGGAACTGGGAGCAGCGCGTGGACACCACGCTGGCGAGGCTGCATCTCGACGGTGATCGCGTCGTCGGCGAACTCTCGGGCGGGCTCGCCAAGCGCGTGGCGCTGGCGCAGGCGCTGGTCGCGGTGCCCAACGTGCTGCTGCTGGACGAACCCACCAACCACCTCGACCTCGATTCCATCGGCTGGCTGGAGGAGCTGCTGCGTGGCTTCGCGGGCAGTGTCATGGTGGTCACGCACGACCGGGCCTTTCTTGATGGAGTGGCCACGCGAATCATCGAGCTTGACCGTGGAACGATCCGCAGCTACCCCGGCAACTTCAGCGCCTACGAACGGCTCAAGGAGGAGCAGCTCGCCGCCGAAGCCCTGGCGAACGCGCGTGCCGACAAGCTGCTGGCGCAGGAAGAGGTGTGGATACGCAAGGGCGTCGAAGCCCGGCGCACGCGAAGCGTGAGCCGCATTCAGCGGCTGCAGCGCCTGCGAGCCGATCGAGAGAAGCGCCGCGAATCGCTGGGCCAGGTCAGGCTCGATCTCGACGCCGGCGTGCCTAGCGGTCGCATCGTCGCCGAGCTGCGCGACGTGTCGATGCGCTTCACGAACGCTGCGGGCGACAAGCTGGTGGTGGACCACTTCAACGCCACGATCCTGCGCGGCGACAAGGTCGGCCTCATCGGCCCCAACGGAGCCGGCAAGACCACGCTGCTCAAGCTGATCCTCGGCGAGATGGAGCCCACCTCGGGCACGGTGCGCCGCGGCACGCGGCTGGAAGTGGCCTACTTCGACCAGATGCGCAGCGCGCTCAACCTCGATGCCACGCTCGCCGACACCATCAGCCCGGGCAGCGACTGGGTCGAGATCGGGGGCAGCCGAAAGCATGTGATGAGCTACCTCGGCGACTTCCTGTTCGATCCCGAACGGGCGCGCTCGCCGGTGCGCACACTGTCCGGTGGCGAGCGCAACCGTCTGCTGCTGGCACGCCTGTTCGCACTGCCGGCCAACGTGCTGGTGCTCGACGAGCCGACCAACGACCTCGACATCGACACGCTGGAACTCCTGGAAGATCTGCTGCAGAACTACGCCGGTACGGTGTTCCTGGTGAGCCACGATCGGCGTTTCCTCGACAACGTGGTCACCAGCACCATCGCCTGGGAAGGCGACGAATCTCCCGGCCTTTGGCGAGAGTACGAAGGCGGCTACGAGGACTGGAAGACCCAGCGTGAGCGTGCGCAGGCGCTGCGCGAGGCAGCGGCGCCGCGGCCGGCCGACAAGCCGAAAGCCGCACCCCCAGCCACCGCGCCCGCCGCGAAACAGCGCAAGCTGAGCTACAAGCAGCAGCGCGAGCTGGATGAGCTGCCCGGCCTCATCGAGGCGCTGGAAGCCGAACAGCACGAGTTGGGCGACCTGCTCGCCAAGCCGGAGCTCTACGCCAGCGAGCCGAAGCGCGCTGCCGAGGCGCAGGCGCGCTTCGCCCAGATCGATGACGAGCTGACGGCTGCGCTGGAGCGATGGGAGGAACTGGGCGCGCGAACGTCAGGATGACGTGGGCGGCTCGCGCGGGCGGGCTAGCGCCGCTTCCAGATCTCGTTGATGGCGTCCGGGTGCGAGCGGCTCACCATGAGCCCGGCTTGCAGGTACAGCGCGTTGAGCAACCGCGCCGCGCGCTCGCGGTCCATGCCCGGCCATTGCGCCATGTCGGTCAGAGTGGGGTTCTCGTTTCGCAGGCGTTGGATCGCGGCCATCAGCGTGCCGGACGCGGGCAGGGCTTCGAGGTTCAGCCCCGGGGTCACCCGGTACACCGCCGGCCCGGCGATTTCGGGCAGCAGTTCCTTGCGCCCGCCGCGCATTGCCAGTTCCCACAGCAGTGGCCCCAGCGGGAAATGCAGCCGGTCCTCGCCCACGAGATCGTGCTGCGCATCGCCCGGCGGCCTCAGGACCGCGGGTTCCACGTGCATGACCCGCAGCTCGGTGAGCTGCTGAGCGAACAGCTGGTTCATGGTCATCGGGCAGTGCACCAGCTGTTCGTCAGGAAAGACCGTGAGCGGCACGACGCGCTCGCCGCACTGGAGGTGGATGCTCACGCGCTTGGCGTGGCGCACACAGGCGGCTACGACCTCCAGCACCTCCGACGTGCCGCCGTCGGCTTCGAAGCGTTGAAGGTCGGCTCGCAACGACGGGCTCAACGACGAGATGCGCGCGCTGACCTGCCCGGCGTCCGCCTCCAGCTCCCTAAGGTACTCGCGGTATGCGCTGGCGCGCATCAGCTCAGGCTCGCCGAACGGGATGGTGGACTCGAACATCGTGGATGCGATTGACCTGTCACGAACTGTAGACGCAGCTGGGGTGCGCAGCCAATCAAAGCCCCTCGCGAGCTTGCGCCAGTGCACGCCAGAAACGGACGTCCTGCGTCGTGGCGAAATTGATGCGCATGAGCGTGGTGGGCCGCGGTGCAACGTGGAACAGGGCGCCGGGCGCCAGCAGCCAGCCGTCGTGAAGCATGGCCCGGGCGAGCCGCTCGGTATCGACTCCGGCATCCACCCAGCCGAACAGCCCGCGCGGCGGCGCGGCGAAGCGGCACCCGTGTGCCTCGGCCAGTCGCACCGAGCGGGCCCGGGAGGCATCGAGCCGGGCGCTCACGCGCTCGGCGTGTCGCCGAAGGAGGCCCTGCTCCAGGCAGTGCGCCAAGGCATGCTCGGTGAGGCTTGGCGTGGTCAACGTGCTGAGCAGCTTGGTGTCCACCAGCCGGTCGACCAGCGAAGGCGGCGCGGCGATGAAGCCCACCCGCCAGCCCGGCGCGAGGATCTTGGCAAAGCCCGAGACGTAGATCGTGCGCTCCAGAGCGTCGAGCGCGGCCATGCGTGGCAGGTGTGCTGATGCGAGGTGGGCGTAGGTGTCATCCTCCACCACTTGGAGGTCGTGCTGCTGCGCCAGACGCAGCACCCGGTGCGCTGCGCCCAGCGACAGCGAAGCCCCCGTCGGGTTGTGCAGTACAGACACCGTGACGTACAGCCGCGGGTGGTGCGCCTCGATGAGGCGCTGCATCACGGCCAGATCCGGCCCGTCCTCACCGCGCGGCACGGGCAGCGCGCGCAAGCCCTGTGCGGCCAGGCGCGCGTACTCGACGGACCAGCCGGGCTCGTCGACCAGCACGCTGTCCCCGGCGCGCAGCAGCGAGCGTGTGACGACATCCAGTGCGTGCGTGGCGCCCAGCGTGGTGACGATCTGCTCCGGTGCGGCCGGCACGCCGATGTCGGTCAGGCGCGCGGACAACGCGCGCCGCAGGCGGGCGTCGCCGGCGGGCTCGCCGTACTGCAGCGAATGCGTCGATAGCGCAGCTCCGCCAGCCACGCGGCGCAGGGCAGCGGCCAGCATGGGTGCATCGAGCCATTCAACGGGCAGCGTGCCGAGACCGGGCATGGGCTGGCCGCCGGGCGGTTCGCACATGCCGCGCAGCAGCGTGGTGGCACTGACCAGCAGCGGCGCATGGCGAGGCTTGTCGGGTGCGGGGCGTCGAGGCTCGGGTGCACTTTCGCGTACGAAGAAGCCGCGTTGGCGACGCGCCTCCACCAGTCCCTGCGCCTGCAGCTGGTCGTAGGCCGCGACCACGGTGCAGGCGCTCACTCCATGGCGACGCGCACACTCTCGCACCGAAGGCAACCGGCTGCCCGGCGCCAGCAGCCTTTGGCGGATCTGTTCCGAAAAGCGCGACGACAGCTGCTCGGTCAGTGTGGTGTCGGCGCCGCGCGAGAGCTGGGCCGTGGTGGGCAGTTGGGGCTTCATGTGCTGGCCGGGCGACCGATACAGTGCTCGTTCATCTGGGGGGTGAAGTGTATTGGTGCTGTGCTGACTGCGCACCTAGACTGAACCGAATGTCCTATCGGCGTGGATAGAACTCACGTAAAAGAAAGAAGGAGACGCCCCCATGAACTTCCAGACGGCGCGGCGCGCGGCGCGCATGAACCCCTCGGTGATCCGCGAGATCCTCAGGTTCGCAGAACGGCCCGACACGATTTCCCTGGCTGGCGGTCTGCCGCCCGACACCTTCCCCGTGGAGGCAATGCGTGAGGCCAGCGAGCGTGTACTGCGCGAGGCACCACGCGAGGCGCTGCAGTACGTCGACAGCGAAGGCTACGGCCCTTTGCGCGAATGGGTGGCGCAGCACCTGGCCGCGCAAAACCTGGTGGTGCCCGCCTCGCAGGTGCTCATCACGGCGGGTTCGCAGCAGGGCCTGGACATCGTCGGCAAGGTGCTGATCGACCCAGGCAGCCGTGTGGCCGTGGAGTCGCCCACCTGTGTGGGCGCGCTCCAGGCCTTCGAGCCGTACGAGCCGGAGTTCGTCACGCTGGCCTGCGACGAAGAGGGGCCGTTCCCTCAGGCGCTGGAGGCCGCCCGCGGCGCGCGTTTCGCCTACTC
The DNA here is from genome assembly GCA_965653625.1 of uncultured Burkholderiaceae bacterium. Taxonomy (GTDB): domain Bacteria; phylum Pseudomonadota; class Gammaproteobacteria; order Burkholderiales; family Burkholderiaceae_C; genus Albitalea. The sequence continues at coordinate 32,222 of CBFHAS010000014.1, forward strand.
GATGCCGAACTTCCAGAACCCGAGCGGCCGATGCATCCCCGCGGGGCGCCGCTTTGCACTGATGGCATGGGCCATGGCGCTGGGCCTGCCGGTGGTGGAGGACGACCCCTACGGCGACCTGTGGTTCGACGCTCCGCCCCCTGCGCCGCTGGCTGTGCGCTGGCCGGAGGGTACGGTCTACCTCGGCTCCTTTTCCGAGACGCTCGCGCCGGGGTTGCGGTTGGGGTACGTGGTCGCACCCAAAACCTTGTTTCCGAAGCTCCTTCAGGCCAAGCAGGCGGCGGACCTACACACGTCCGGCTTCACGCAGCGCATGGTCCACGAGGTGATCCGCAGCGGCCTCCTGGAGAACTACGTGCCGCAGGTGCGGGCGCGTTACCGCGCTCAACGCAATGCGATGGCAGCAGCGCTGAAGCGTCACATGCCGCCGGGTTGCCGATGGACGGTGCCCGGCGGGGGCATGTTCCTCTGGGTGGAACTGCCACGGCACGTGGACGCCGTGGCACTGTTGCCGCACGCGGCCGCGCTCGGTGTCGTGTTCGTGCCCGGCGCGGCCTTTCACCCCGAGCAGCCGAGGCGCCACACGATCCGGCTGTCCTTCGTCACCGCGGAGCCCGATCGCATCGAGCGGGGCATCGCGCTGCTGGCGCAGGCGCTGGAGGATGTTGGGCCGCGAAGCGCCTGCTGGCCAAGCTGCGGACTGGGTCTAGCTGCGCCAGCGCCAGGCTTTGCGCACACCCATCCAGGCCTGCGCGCTGCGAGGATCCGCCTCGTGCAGTAGGGCCGTGTAGCCCCGCCAGACGACCAACACGGCGGCGGCCAGGAACCCGAGCAGCGTGCCCGCCAGCGTGATGAGGGCGCGTGAGGGCTTGGACTTGTAGTCGGGTGGCAGGGCCTGGTCGATCTGCTGCAGCACGGGGCCTTCCTTGGCCTCATCGAGCTTTGCGATCTCGAACTGGCGCACCATGCTTTCCAGCAGCGTCTCCTGCAGTTTCAGCTCCCGTCGGGCGCGCACGTAGTCGATGGCGGCCTCGGGCAGGCGGCCCACCGGCATGTCTACCGCGCTGCCGGCCTCGCCGCCGTTGCGCGATTCCATGCGCGCCAGTTCCCCACGCAGCGCCCGCAGTTCTGACGACAGGCGCATCACGTCGGGGTTCTGCTCGGTGGCCGACATGCGCAGCACCTTGAGCTGCACCTCGCGTTCCGCGATCAAGGCGCGCAGCTGCGCCGCCCCGCCGATCAGCGCCTCGGCCTGCTTGTCCAGCGCGATGACGCCCGACTTCTCCTGCACCTTTCTCATGTCCTGCTCGGCCTTGATCAGGTGTTCCTTCGTGTCCTTGAGCTGCTGCTCGAAGAACACGCGACGCTGCTGTGCCTCGGAGACGGCGAGCCGGCCCAGCACCTTGGTCAGCTCCTCGGGGTAAGCATTGGCGAGTTGTGCGGCGAAGGCCGCGTCCTTGTCGTCGACCTCCAGGGCGATCACGCCGCTCTTCTTTTCCGGCGTGACGCGCACGTAACTCGGCAAGGTCTTGCGCAGCGCCTCGTGCGTTTTCACTCCGTAGCGTGCCCGGAGCCCGAAACGCTCGTCCAGCGCGCGCACGACGCTGTCGCTCCTGAGCAGGGCGACATAGAGCTCGTCGGGTGTCTTGGGCGCCAGCCCGCCGGCCAAGCCGCCCAGCGAGCCCAGGGTCGCCAGTGCTGCCGTGGACGCGCTTTGCTGCTGAGCGCCGGGGGGCAGCATGGTCGTGCGTGCGGTGAACACTGGCGTCGTCAGCATGGCTAGGGCCAGCGATGCGCCCCCGGCCGTGGCGGTCACGGCGGCGACGAGCCGCTTGCCTTCGCCCAGCCAAGTCAGCAGGTCCACCAGGCCGATCTGTGGACCTTCGTCCTCGGGCACATTCTCGAGGGGCTCCTGAGGCGGATGGTGGGGTGACGCGCTCATGCCGTCCTCTCAGTTGTTGCGCAGCGTCTGGATGGCTGCCGCGCCGAGACCGAACTGGTAGAAGATCTGCGACCAATCCTTCAGGTTTCGAACGAGTGCGCGGCCCCAGGTTTCGTAGTCGAGCTGACTCGGTACGACCACCGCGTCGCCGGGATGCAGAGCCTGCGACTCGATGCCGCCGAAGCCGAAGAAGCCGCGCCGGTCGTTGCCGCTGCTCACCGTGCCGTCGGCGCGCAGGATGAACATCGCCGAGCGGTCCGCGGCTTCGTCCAGCCCTGCCAGGCGAACGTAGTCGCCGGCGGTGCGACCGGGCTTCCACAGGAAAGCGTTGTTGTTCGCCACGGCGCCTGCCACCGTGACGAATCCGGGCCGCGGAGGGACGATGATGCGGTCACCGTGCTCCAGGGGCACGTCCGGCAGCGTGTCCGGAGCGCGCGTGTCGGGCGGCAGCTCCAACGCGATGCGGCCATTGGGCTGCAACTGCGCCAAGCGCGCCAGTTGCGCTTGCGTGGCCGAATTGCTGATGGCCGCGCTGCGGTCGGCGGAGGTGTCGTCTCGGCGGTTGGCGGCCTCGCGAGCGGCTTGTGTCGCCGACAGCGCCTGCAGCCGCGCCATCGCTGCTTCGAGGTTCTCGCGCTGGCGCAGCTTGGTCTCCTCACGCGTGAATTCCAGTCCGTACACATACGCGTGGGGCGTGAAGCCGCCGGCACGGTCGAGCAATGCGCGCAGGGTTTCGCCTGGCAGGAGCTGGTACACGCCGGGTGCCGCTACCTCGCCTTCGAGCGAGACGAGCCGGGTCTGGCGCGCCACCGGCACACGCATGTCCTTATGGCTATAGACAGTGACCACGTCGCCCGGAAGCAGCTCCACGTTGTGCGTAGGGTCGTCCTGCAAGATGGCCCGGCCGAGGTTGAACGGAATGACTTGCGTGCTGAGATCCTTGCGGTTCAGGCGCTCGATCACCGCGTAGTCCCAGTTCAGTTCATCAAACAGTGGCGCGGGCGGCTTGCGTGGCCGGGCGCGTGTCGGCTCATCGTCGGCCGCTTGCGTGCGGCGCATCCGCCGCTGCGCGCCTTGTGAAGCTTCAGACGGATCTTGCGTGGACCAGGTCTGCGGCATGCCGGCTGCGGTTTGGCCCGCCCCGGCGCCGTTGGCGCCCATCGGCGGCTGACCGGTCATGCCGGCTGCACCGTCGCTGGCTGCGCCTGCCTGCATGCCGTTGGGCCATGTCTGCGCGATGCTCGGCGTGCCGGTCCAACGTCCCGTGGAATCGGACGGCGTGCGCATGAAGGCATCCATCTCGTCTTCGTCCTCGATCACCTGCACCAGCATGTTCTTGCGGCGATAGAAGTCGGGCGAGATCAAGGCTTCCTTGTCCGGGATGAGGTCGCGGATGCGCATGCCCGGGGTATGCGGATAGCGCAGGGGCTGGGCCACGTGGCCCTTCAGCGTCACTGCGTTGGCGAACTGAGGCGAAATCTCCAGCAAGGTCACGACGTCGCCATCGCGCAGCAGCGTGTCCAGGCCAGGGGGGTCGAGCTTCAACTCCTGTACCAACCGGGCTGCGTGTGGCTGAGTAGGATCGATGCGCTCCAACTGGCCGCGGTTCGGGTTGGCGAGCACAGGTGCGCCGCCGGCATAACGCAGCACTTCGCGCAAGGGCTCCTTGGCATTCTTCAACTCGTAGATCGCCGGTGTCTCGAGCGCGCCGGTAAGCGCCACGCGCGGCCCGACTGGCTGGAACACGACCACGTCGCCGGCCGTCAGCTGAACGTCCTTGGACTTGTCGCCCTGCACCAGGAACTCGTAGACGTCCAGTTCCGACACCACTTGGCCATTGCGCCTGAGCAGCAGGCGCCGCATCGAACCGTTGGGGCCAGGGCCGCCGGCCGCCACCACGGCTGACAGCATGGTCGACTGGCTCGGCAACGTATACGCCCCGGGCCGTAGCGCCGGACCCACGACAAACACCTTCAGGCCGCGGAGTTGGCCCAGCGCCACGTTCAGATTGAAGTTCGTGAACACGCGGCCCACTTGGCCGCGCAGGTGCTGCTCGATGTCGGAGGCTTTCACGCTCGCCACGTTGAAGCTGCCGACCTTCGGCAGGTGGATCTGCCCATTGCGGTCGACCACCGCGCGATAGTCGACGTCGATCGATCCCCAGGCACGAATGATCAGCTCGTCTCCCGGGCCGATGACGTAGTCGGCCGACACGGGCACGTTGTCCAGCGGACCCTGCGCTGCTGCTGCCGCCTCGGTAAAGAAGCTGGAGCCGAACACCGGCAGCCGTCTGCCAGTGGCCGTCTCGACGAACTTCTGAAACTCACTGGGCGGGGAGGGCTGGAACCGGCGCGTACCCGGCTCCACCAGTCCATCACGCCGCAGTGCCGGGGTGGAGGGAGCGCGCATGGTGGGAATGTTGTTGGGCTGTGCGCCGGTTGTGGGCCGGCTGGTGCCCGGCGTGGTCGAGGGCCGCTGCATCGTGGTCCCGGAGGCGCCGTATCCCGGCGTGACGAAGGTGCCGCTGCTGCCGGCATTCGGGTCCACCTGTGACTGGGCGGTCGCCACCGCGCTCCAGAGGCATAGGACGACGAGAAGAAGGAAATGGCGCATCGAAGGTGAGGCTCGGAGGGTCGGATGGTGGTGCACACGAGGGTGCCACCCGGCAGCCTGGGCAAAGGCGCGATGGAGCCGGCATCAGGCGCCGGCGATCTCCGATGGTACTGGATGCGCTCGGCCCACCCGTCGCCCTTGCAGCGAGGTTCGAGGCACCTCAAGCCTTCGAACCGGTCGGAGGGCTGAACCGACAAAGGCCGCAATCACCCGGCGTGGTGCCGGGCCTTGCCGATACCGCCGGCCACTGGGCCGGCGGACAAGTGAAGTGGGCAGGTTCCGGACGGAGGCCGGTCCCTTATTCCTTGCGGAAGCTGTCGTGGCAGGACTTGCAGGACTGGCCCACACCGCCGAAGGCCGCCTTGATGGTGGCCTGGTCGCCCGTCTTCGTGGCAGCGGTCAGCTTGGCGATCTCTTCCTGCATCTGGGTTGCGGCCGCCTTGAACTTGTCGCCCTGGCTCCAGACCTCAGGCTTGGACTTGGTGTCGCCCTTGTCGGTGCCTTCGCCGAACGCCGTGAAGGGCAGGGGGGCCATCACGGCCGCGAGCTGGGCGTTGTCGGCTGCGGCTTTGGCGTCGAAGGGCGCCTTGCCCTGCACCATCGCGCCGATGCGGCTGAAATGCGATTGCATTACCGTGAACGAGGCCTTGCGGTACTTGATGGCGTCTTCGGCCTTGGCGAATTGCGCGGCCGCGGGCAGCGCGGTCACGAGGCCGGCCGCAGCCACGGCGGCCCACATCAGTTTCTTCATTGAGCGGTGGTCCCGACAAATGGATTAATTGGTGGCGTTCGTCCGCCGCCATGGACTGCGGACGCCACCAAGTTTACGGACGCTCTCGACCGCCTCGCACAGCCTCGTGAGTGGAAAACTGGCGGAATGGAGCCGGCTCGTACGGTTATCGTTACGGCTGCGTTTCCGGAGGATTCCCCGCGCATGACTTCCGCCCCGCTTCCGACCCGCGTCTGGGACCTGCCTACCCGCCTGTTTCACTGGGTGCTGGCCGCTTGCGTCATCGGCTCTGTCGTCACGGCCAAGGTGGGCGGCAATGCACTGGAGTGGCACCTTCGCCTGGGCTACGTCGTTTTCACGCTACTGGCGTTCCGGCTGGTGTGGGGGCTCGTGGGTGGGCACTGGTCCCGCTTCGCACGCTTCACCTACTCGCCGGCCGCGGTGTTGCGCTACTTGCTGGGCCGAAGTCGCGACGACGAGCACCATGAAGTGGGGCACAGCCCGCTGGGCGCGCTGTCGGTGTTCGGCGTGCTCGGTGTCCTCGCCGTGCAAGTGGCCACCGGGCTGGTGGCCGACGACGAGATCGCCAGCACTGGCCCGCTCATCCGCTTCGTGTCCGGCGCCGCCAGTAGTGCGGCCACCTCCTGGCATAAGACATGGGGCCAGTGGCTGGTCATCGGCCTAGCCGTGCTGCACATCGCGGCCATCACGTTTTACCTGCTTGCGCGGCGGCGCAATCTCGTGCGGGCGATGATTGTGGGCGACAAACCGCTGCCGGCCGGCGTGGCGGCGTCGGCGGACCACTGGCGCGCGCGTGGCGCCGCAGCGCTGCTGGTGACCCTGTGCGCCGCCGGGGTTGGCTGGGTCGTCAGTCTGGGCGGCTAAACTCGTTTCCCCGCTGTCGCCGCCATCCCGGATGGACGCCTCAGAGATACGTCTGGTTGACCCGGATACCCCGGAACTGATTGCCGCCACGCGCGAGCTCTTTCGCGAGTACGCGTACAGCATCGACGTGGACCTTTGCTTCCAGCATTTCGAGGAGGAGCTGGCGCTGCTCCCCGGCAACTACGCGCCCCCCGCAGGTTGCCTCAAGCTCGCCTTCATCGATGGTGAGCTGGCCGGCTGTGGGGCGCTGCGTCCCGCGCCCGATTGTGACTACGCCAATGCCTGTGAAATGAAGCGGTTGTACGTGCGCCCGGCGTTTCGCCGCTTCGGCCTCGGTCGGGTGCTGGTGCAGGCCCTGCTCGACGAAGCCCAGCGCGCCGGCTACTCCGACGTGCTGCTCGATACGCTCGATGACATGGAGGCCGCGCGCGAGCTTTACGCTTCGCTCGGTTTCGAGGAAATTCCGCCCTACTACTACAACCCCATCCCCGGCGCCCACTATCTGAAGGCCTCGCTCGGGGTCACGCCATCGCAGTACTGACCCGCTTCGGCAGGGCGGGAGGAGCTTGCATGAACGCATTCCGCCAGTTGCTCAAAGCCGCCGGTGCGCATCCTCCGGTCGGCACGTGGATCACGTCAGCGCATCCGCTCGTGGCGGAGGCCATTGGCTGGTGCGGATTCGACTGGGGTCTGGTCGACATGGAGCACGCGCCGCTCGATGTGCCGGGCGTGGTATGCCTGCTGCAGGCGCTCGCAGGGACCAAGATGCTGCCCGTCGTGCGTGTGCCATGGAACGAGCCGGTGGTAGTCAAGCGCGTGCTCGATGCTGGTGCCACCACGCTGATGTTCCCCTTCGTGCAAAGCGGCGACGAGGCCCGCCGCGCGGTGGCCGCCACCCGCTATCCGCCAGACGGCGTGCGCGGCATGGCCGCCGGCTGCCGGGCCACGCGTTTCGGCACCTTGCCACACTACTTCCGCGGCGCCAACCAGAACATTGGCGTCATCGTTCAGATCGAGACACCCCACGCCGTGGCGCGCGTGGACGAGATTGCACAGGTCGATGGTGTCGATGCACTGTTCGTCGGCCCGGGCGACCTCTCGGCGGCCATGGGCCACATCGGCGACACGACTCATCCCGCGGTGCTGGGGCTCATGTCGGAGGCGGTGCAGCGTTGCAAGGCGCTGGGTCGCCCCGTCGGCACGTTGGGCGCAAGCCCGGAGGCGGTCGCCCAGTACCGCGCCCTCGGATTCGATTTCGTGGCGGTGTCGTCCGACATCGGCTTCATGATCCGCGGTGCGCAGGCGGCCATCGCGGCGCTGCGCACGCCGGGCTCGGAGCACGTGCACTCGCTGTCTGGCGGGACAGAGCAGCCCGCGCCCTGACGCCGACAGGGCGCGGACGTCCGTCGCGCGTACGATGGCTGCGCGCCGCCTCGGCGCTTCTTTGCGATGCCATGACTGCTACCCCCGCTGCTACCTGCTCTGTCTTCGAACTGCACGCCGGCGCCTTGCGCTTGGCCCTGCGTCCCGACCTGGGCGGCTGCATTGCCGGGCTATGGCACCGCGACACGCCCATCATGCGATCCGCGCAGCCCGCGCCGCTTGATGACGCACGCCAGTCAGCATGCTTTCCGCTGGTGCCTTATTCCAACCGCCTGGGCTTGCGGCGCTTCCGCTGGAAGGGGCAAGACCACACCACGCTACCGAATTTCGGCGACAGCATTCATTCGCTGCATGGCATCGGATGGATGCGTCCCTGGGATGTCGTTTCGCACAGCGCCGTCGACATCGAGCTGCGCCAGTTGCACAAGCCTGATGGTCATTGGCCCTTCGCCTTCGAGGCGCGTCAGTTCTTCTCGCTCACGCCACAAGCGCTCTTCGCGCAGATCAGCATCACCAACACCGGCGACACGGCGCAGCCCGCAGGCCTCGGCTGGCACCCGTATTTCCCCCGCCGCCTGCGTAGCCGCTTGCATGTCGAATGCAGCGATCGCTGGGACAGCGACGCGACCGGTCTGCCGGTGCGCAAGGTGTCGCAGCCCGGCATCGACGCCGATGTGGAGCACCTCGATTTCGACAATCTGTTCCAAGGCTGGGCCGGGCCTGCGCGGCTACGCGACGAAATCTTCTCGCTGCAGCTGCGGTCCTCGCTGGGCTATCTCGTCGTCTACACGCCGCACGGCAAGGACTACTTCTGTGTCGAACCGGTGAGCCATGTCAGCAATGCCATCCACATGGCTGACCCGGCGGCCCACGGCGTGCGCAGCCTCGAGCCCGGTGAGAACTTTGTTGCCACGATGAACCTGGACGTGGCGGTGCTCTGATGCGCGAACCCGATCCCGACGTACGCTTGGCGGTGACTTCGCCCAGTTTGCTGGGGGAGTCGCCGTTCTGGCATCCAAGCGAGGACTGCCTCTACTGGTGCGACATTCCCGGCTGCACACTCAGCCGCGTCGATGCGGCCGGCGACGATCTCGCGCAGTGGCATTTTGACTGCGAGCCCGGCAGCTGCGCGCCGCGGTTGGATGGCTCCCTGCTGCTCGCCATGCGCGATGGCCTGTGGCGCTTCGATGCCGCGCGCGGCGAGCGCAGCCTTCTCGCACTGGCGCCTTACGACGCCACCCGCGAGCGCTTCAACGACGGAAAGTGCGACCCGCAAGGGCGCTTCTGGGTCGGCACGGTCTACGAGCCGCGCGAGCCGCCGCTGGCCGCGCTGTACTGCTACGACGATGGGCGCCTGGAGCGTCGCGCCGATGGCATTGCTACATCCAACGGGCTGGCCTGGAGTCCCGGCGGGCGCACGATGTACTGGAGCGACACGCGGGCGCACACGATCTATGCCTTCGACTTCGAGCCTGGCACCGGCACGCTATCGAACTGCCGTGCGTTCGCCCGCTTTCCCACGAAGGAGTCCGGGCAGGATCCGCTCAGCTATGGCGGCCGGCCTGACGGCGCCGCCGTCGACGCCGAAGGCTGCTACTGGGTGGCCATGTTTGAAGGCTGGCGCCTGCTGCGCCTTTCGCCCTCCGGCGAGTGCGTGCGGGAGGTGAGTTTGCCGGTGCGCTGCCCCACCATGCCGTGCTTCGGAGGCACCGATCTGAAAACGCTGTACATCACCACCGCGCGTCAGGGTCAGCCTGAGGCTGAGCTGACCAAGCAGCCCTGGGCCGGCTGCGTGCTGTCCTTGCTCGTCGACGTGCCGGGGCTGCCAGTGAACATAGGTCGCTGAGGCCAAAAGCGGCCATTGATGGACGCGCGGTGGACGGGTCGCGCCCGCGGCATTTCCACGCGATACCAACCTCCGTGCCGCACGAGCCGGTCGACCGGGTTTGTACGTATATAATCCCGCGGCTTTACCGAAACCGACCGTAACCTTGTCGTGACTCAACAGTGGGGTGACTCCCGAGACCACGGCAACGAGACCGATCCGGTGGAGGAGCCACCCTTCAGGCCCCTGACACCCGATGAGGCGCAGGACTTGAGGGTCAACCACCCGCCGACGTCGCCTTGGCGGGTGGTTGCGGCGCAAGCCGTTGCAGGGCTGATGTGTGCCGCCATCGCGTGGGCCATCACGAACCGCGGCGGTACGGCGTGGTCGGCACTGTACGGTGCGGCCGCCATCGTCCTTCCGAGCGCCTTGCTGGCGCGCGGGCTGACAAGGCGAACCAGTTCCAACCCGGGCGCTGCGGTGGTCGGGTTCATGTTCTGGGAAATGGTGAAGATTGCTGCGGCGGTCGCCATGCTGGCGGTCGCTTCAAGAGTGGTACCCGATCTGAACTGGCTGGCGCTGCTGGTCGCCATGATCGTGTGCATGAAGGTGAACTGGCTGGCGCTGCTGTGGAAGCGGCGTCCGCCGGATGTGAACGACAACACAGACTGATTCCAGATGGCTGCCGAAGCTCAAGCTGCACACGCGACCCAGGGCCCGACCGCTGGCGAGTACATCCAGCACCACCTGCAACACCTGCGCTCCGCAGAGCAGGTTGGCATCATTGACTTCTCGGTCTTCAATCTCGACACCCTCTTCTGGTCGCTGGCTGTAGGCGCCGTCGGCCTGTGGTGGTTGCTCAGCGTGGCCAGGCGGGTCACCTCTGGCGTGCCTGGGCGCATGCAGGCGGCCGTCGAAATCGTGCTTGAGATGGTCGACAACCAAGCCAAGTCGATCGTGCACAACGCGCAATCGCGCAAGTTCGTCGGTCCACTTGCCCTGACCGTGTTCATTTGGATTTGGCTGATGAACTCCATGGACTTCCTGCCCGTCGACCTCATCCCGCGCGTGTGGGAGTGGATCTACGGCGCGGCCGGCGGCGATCCCCATCATGCGTACCAGCGCATCGTGCCGACGGCAGACCTTTCGGCCACGCTCGGTATGTCGATCGGCGTGCTCCTGGTGTGCCTCTACTACAACGTCAAGATCAAGGGCGTCGGCGGCTGGGTTCATGAGCTGGTGTCCGCGCCGTTCGGTGCTCACCCGATCCTGTGGCCGTTCAATTTCGTTTTCCAGATGATCGAGTTTGTCGCCAAGACCGTCTCCCATGGGATGCGTCTGTTCGGCAACATGTACGCTGGCGAACTCATCTTCATGCTGATCGCGCTCATGGGCGCGGTGGGCTTTTCCTCGCTGACCGGTGTGTCGCTATGGGTCGCTCATGTGATCGCCGGGACCGGTTGGGCGATTTTCCACATCCTGATCGTCACCCTGCAGGCCTTCATCTTCATGATGTTGACCCTGGTCTACGTCGGCCAGGCGCACGAGACGCACTGACGGCATCGTTTCCTTCCTTCATCGTTTCCTTCCTTTTCTCCACCACCTTTCTTCCCTACTAGGAGTCATCCATGGAAAACGTTCTTGGTCTTGTTGCCCTCGCCGCCGGTCTGATCATTGGTCTGGGCGCCATTGGTGCGTGCATCGGCATCGGCATCATGGGCAGCAAGTACCTCGAATCGGCGGCCCGCCAGCCCGAGCTCATGAACGAGCTGCAGACTAAGATGTTTTTGCTGGCCGGCCTGATCGACGCGGCCTTCCTGATCGGCGTGGGTATCGCCATGATGTTCGCCTTCGCCAACCCGTTCGTGCTCCAGTAATCGCGCCCGTCCATTCCCCAACCTAGCTGCAAGAAAGGTGTTGCCGTGAGCATCAACGCAACCCTGCTGGCCCAGCTCGCGGTGTTCTTCATTTTGGCGTGGTTCACGATGAGCTTCGTGTGGCCGCCCATCACGCGGGCGCTCGACGAGCGCGCCAAGAAGATCGCCGAGGGACTGTCGGCCGCCGACAAGGCCAAGGCCGATCTGGCTGCCGCCAACAAGCGCGTCGAGGAGCAGCTCGCTGCCGCCCGCAACGATGCGAGCCAGCGCCTGGCCGACGCCGAGCGACTGGCGCAGCAGCTGATCGAGGAGGCCAAGACCCGCGCAAGCGAGGAAGGCGCCAAGCTCGTCGCTGCGGCGAAGGCCGAGGCCGCGCAGGAAATGATCCGTGCCCGCGAGGCGCTGCGCGACGACGTGGCCGCCCTGGCGATCCGCGCGGCCGAGCAGATCCTGCGCCGCGAGGTTAACCCCGGCGTGCACGCCGAGCTGCTGGGCCGGTTGAAGACCGAGCTGTAAAGAAGCAACATGGCCGAGCTTGCAACCATTGCGCGTCCCTACGCCGAGGCCCTTTTCAAGGCTGCGGGCCAGTCCCATTCGCGCGAGCTGGCCAACCAGCTCGACGCGCTGGCCCAGGTGACCGGTCTGTACGAACTACGACAGTTCGCCGACGACCCCAAGGCCCAGCCAGGTGTTGTCCACGACGTGATCGTGGGCGTGCTCAAGTCCGTTGAGCTGGCGTCACCAGTGAAGAACCTGCTGCGTGCCCTCATCGACAACGGCCGCTTGGCCGCGACCCCCGAAATTGCCATGCAGTACCGCGCTCTGGTCAACCAGGAGAGTGGCGTGTCCGATGCGACCGTCTACAGCGCGTTCCCGATTGACGGCAGGCAGCTGACCGACGTGATCGGCTCGCTCGAGAAGCGCTTTAATCGCAAGCTCAACGCCAATGTGGTGGTGGAGCCGCAGCTGATCGGCGGCATTCGCGTGGTGGTCGGGGACGAAGTGCTGGACACCTCGGTCAAGGCCCGTCTCGAGCAAATGAGGGCGGCACTGACCGCGTGACACCCAGCGTGCCAACGGCGGGCTTCACCGTGGCCCGCGACCGGAGAAAGCAATGCAACTGAATCCCGCTGAAATTTCCGAACTCATCAAGACCCGCATCGAGGGCCTCGGCGCCACGGCGGACATCCGTAACCAGGGCACCGTCGTGTCCGTGACCGACGGCATCTGCCGCATCCATGGCCTGTCGGAAGTGATGGCGGGCGAGATGCTGGAGTTCCCCGTGACGCCAGACGGACAGCCCACCTTCGGCTTGGCGCTCAACCTCGAGCGCGACTCGGTCGGGGCTGTGATCCTGGGGGAGTACGAGCACATCTCGGAGGGCGATACGGTCAAGTGCACTGGCCGCATCCTGGAGGTGCCGGTCGGCCCGGAACTGATCGGCCGCGTGGTCAACGCGCTCGGCCAGCCCATCGATGGCAAGGGGCCAATCAACGCCAAGCTCACCGACGTGATCGAGAAGGTGGCCCCCGGCGTGATCGCTCGCCAATCGGTGAGCCAGCCGGTTCAAACCGGCCTGAAGTCCATCGACTCCATGGTGCCCATCGGCCGCGGCCAGCGTGAGCTGATCATTGGCGACCGCCAGACCGGCAAGTCCGCGGTGGCGATTGACACGATCATCAACCAGAAGGGTCAGAACATGACCTGCGTGTACGTCGCCATCGGGCAGAAGGCGTCCACGATCAAGAACATCGTCCGCGCGCTGGAACAGAACGGCGCGATGGAATACACCATCGTCGTGGCTGCCTCGGCCTCCGAGTCGGCGGCCATGCAGTACGTGTCGGCGTACTCAGGCTGCACCATGGGTGAGTACTTCCGCGACCGCGGGCAGGACGCGCTGATCATTTACGACGACCTGTCCAAGCAGGCCGTGGCGTACCGCCAGATCTCGCTGCTGCTGCGCCGCCCGCCGGGCCGTGAGGCTTACCCCGGTGACGTGTTCTATCTGCACTCGCGCCTGCTGGAGCGTGCCGCACGCGTGAACCCCGACTACGTCGAGAAGTTCACCAAGGGCGAGGTGAAGGGCAAGACCGGTTCGCTGACTGCGCTGCCCATCATCGAAACCCAGGCGGGAGACGTGTCGGCCTTCGTGCCCACTAACGTGATCTCGATCACCGATGGCCAGATCTTCCTCGAGACCTCGCTGTTCAACGCAGGTATCCGGCCCGCTATCAACGCCGGCATCTCGGTGTCACGGGTGGGTGGCGCTGCGCAGACCAAGCTGATCAAGAACCTGTCGGGCGGCATCCGGACCGACCTCGCGCAGTACCGTGAGCTGGCGGCCTTCGCGCAATTCGCCTCTGACCTCGACGCCGCCACGCGCAAACAGCTTGACCGGGGAGCGCGGGTGACCGAGCTGCTCAAGCAGCCGCAATACTCGCCTCTGCCCATCAGCCTCATGGCCGCCTCGATTTTTGCGGTGAACAAAGGCTACATGGACGATCTCGACGTGAAGAAGGTGCTGTCGTTTGAGCACGGCCTGCACCAGCACCTGAAGTCCAGCCACGCTGGTTTGCTCCAGAAGCTGGAGAACGACAAGGCGCTGGACAAGGACGCGGAAGGTGAGCTGACACGCGCGATCGAGGCATTCAAAAAGTCGTTCGCCTGACAAAGGAGCCCCGATCATGGCGGTCGGCAAGGAAATACGCGGCAAGATCAAGTCGGTGGAGAACACCAAGAAGATCACCAAGGCCATGGAGATGGTCGCTGCGTCCAAGATGCGCAAGGCGCAGGACCGGATGCGCCATGCGCGCCCGTACAGCGACAAGATCCGCAACATCACGGTCAACCTATCGCAGGCTAACCCGGAGTACCACTCCCCTTACATGCGCGTCACCGCGCAACCGAAGGCGATCGGCTTCATTCTGGTGACCACCGACAAGGGTCTGTGCGGCGGCCTGAACACCAATATCCTGCGTGCGGTCACCCAAAAGATCCGTGAGGCCCAGTCCGCTGGCGGCACGGCACAGGTGGTGGCGATCGGCAACAAGGGCTTCGGCTTCATGGGGCGAATCGGCGCCCAGGTGGTGTCGCACGCCACGCAGTTGGGCGACGCACCGCAGCTCGACAAGCTGATTGGCCCGGTGAAGGTGATGCTGGATGCTTTCGTCGATGGCAAGCTGGACGCGGTGTATCTCTGCTACACCAAGTTCATCAATACGATGAAGCAGGAGCCCATGCTGGAGCAGCTGCTGCCGTTGTCAGGCGAGCGCTTCATGCAAACCGCCGAGGAGAAGAAGGCCTACGGTTGGGACTACCTCTACGAGCCCGATGCCCCGACCGTCATCGAAGACTTGATGACGCGTTACATCGAGGCGCTGGTGTACCAGGCGGTGGCCGAGAACATGGCCTCGGAGCAGTCGGCACGCATGGTGGCGATGAAGGCCGCCACCGACAACGCCGGCAACCTGATCGCCGAGCTGAAGCTGGTCTACAACAAGACCCGTCAAGCGGCCATCACCAAGGAACTCAGCGAGATCGTCAGCGGCGCAGCCGCGGTGTGATCCGCACGGAATACTGAATCAAGGAATCGACATGGCCAATATTCAAAGCCAAGGCAAGATCGTGCAGTGCATCGGCGCGGTCGTGGATGTGGAGTTCCCGCGTGACCGGATGCCCAAGGTGTACGACGCCCTCAAGCTCGAGGGCGGCAATCTCACGCTTGAAGTGCAGCAGCAGCTGGGCGACGGCGTGGTGCGCACCATCGCGCTGGGCTCCTCCGACGGCCTGCGCCGCGGTTTGATGGTCACCAATACCGGGAACGCCATCACCGTGCCGGTGGGCAAGGCGACGCTCGGCCGCATCATGGACGTGCTGGGCAACCCCATCGACGAGCGCGGCCCTGTGCCATCAGACCTCACTGCGTCGATCCACCGCAAGGCGCCTGCCTACGACGAACTGAGCCCCTCTCAGGAGCTGCTCGAAACCGGCATCAAGGTGATCGATCTGATCTGCCCGTTCGCCAAGGGGGGCAAGGTGGGCCTGTTCGGCGGTGCCGGCGTGGGCAAGACCGTGAACATGATGGAGCTCATCAATAACATTGCCAAGGCGCACTCGGGCCTGTCGGTGTTCGCCGGCGTGGGGGAGCGTACCCGCGAGGGCAATGACTTCTATCACGAGATGATGGACTCGAAGGTCGTGGTGGACGAGGACCTATCGCAGTCCAAGGTGGCCATGGTGTACGGCCAGATGAACGAGCCGCCGGGCAACCGGTTGCGCGTGGCCCTCACCGGGTTGACTATCGCCGAGTCGTTCCGCGACGAGGGCCGCGACGTGCTCTTCTTCGTGGACAACATCTACCGGTACACGTTGGCCGGCACGGAGGTGTCCGCGCTGCTGGGTCGCATGCCTTCCGCGGTGGGCTACCAGCCGACGCTGGCCGAGGAGATGGGCCGGCTGCAGGAGCGCATTACCTCCACGAAGGTGGGCTCCATCACTTCCATCCAGGCCGTGTACGTGCCGGCTGATGACCTGACCGACCCTTCGCCGGCCACGACGTTTGCTCACTTGGACGCCACCGTCGTGCTCTCGCGCGACATCGCAGCGCTGGGCATCTATCCCGCGGTGGACCCGCTGGACTCCACCAGCCGCCAGGTCGACCCCAACGTGGTGGGCGATGAGCACTACACCACCACTCGCGCGGTGCAGGCCACGCTGCAGCGCTACAAGGAGCTGCGTGACATCATCGCCATCTTGGGTATGGACGAACTGTCGCCGGAAGACAAGCTGGCGGTGGGCCGCGCGCGCAAGATGCAGCGCTTCCTTTCGCAGCCGTTCCATGTGGCTGAGGTGTTCACTGGCACGGCGGGCAAGTACGTGCCGCTGAAGGAAACCATCCGCGGTTTCAAGATGATCGTGAACGGCGAGTGCGACCACCTGCCCGAGCAAGCCTTCTACATGGTCGGCACGATCGACGAGGTCTTCGAGAAGGCCAAGAAGCTCCAGTGAGCGGTGCATTTGGCGGCCGGGTGCCGCTGCAGCGCCTGGCGGGCAGACAGCCCGCTTTCGCGCTGCGACCCGGAGCGCCGACTGCGTGCTTCCTGGACCTTTCTCACTCAGTAGGAAGAAGACATGGCCACAATCCACGTCGACGTCGTCTCCGCCGAGGAGCAGATCTTCTCCGGCGAGGCTAAGTTTGTAGCCCTGCCGGGCGAGAACGGCGAACTCGGCATCCTGCCGCGCCACACGCCACTCATCACACGCATCAAGCCGGGGGCGGTGCGCATCGAGCGCGCCGACAACGGCGAAGAGGAGTTTGTGTTTGTGGCAGGCGGCATCCTTGAAGTGCAGCCGGGCACGGTGACTGTGCTCGCCGACACCGCGATCCGCGGCAAGGACCTTGATGAGGCCAAGGCCGCCGAAGCGAAGCGGCTGGCCGAAGAGTCGCTTCGCAATGCCAAGAGCGACATCGACATCGCTCGAGCACAAAGCGAACTCGCAGTGCATGCTGCGCAGGTCGCAGCGCTGCGCAAGTTTTTGAAGAAGTAGCAATAACAGGCTTCCCGAAGAAGGCCCGCCAGCTTGTTGCTTGGCGAGCTTCTTGTTTTTACGTGCGCGCGCCCAGCCTGGCTTAAGCCGAGAACGCGCGCAGGCAGCGCCTCACGGGAGGTCAGCGAAGACCGGTGCGCCGCCGCGCGCTCAAGGCGATGGAGCGTGCGGCCAGCCAGGCGTTGGTGGCTAGCGTGCGCGATGTGCTGGACCAACCATCGGTGGTCGGCGCTACGATCAAGCCGGCTGAGCGGCCGCCAGTAACGCGCCGAGATGGGCTACAACCCGCACAAGTCCGGGCGGCCCAGCCATGTGTGCTGCACACAACAATCGGCAATCTGCGTGGTGCTCGATGCGGTGCTAGTTCGTCGCGAGGCGCTGACCAGTCGATCAACTGCTGCTAGGCGCGGTGGGCCGAGCGACTGGCCACCAGGGCATGTAGGCGTCGGCTATGTTCTCGTCGATGTGGCCACGGAGGCGTCGTCGTAGGCGATGTCCTTGATGTCGATGAAACGCATGTCGGCGCCGAATGGTGGCCGACTTGCGGATCAGCCGCGCGCGGGTGATGAACCGCCTGTGCAGCTGAAGGGCACCGAGGATAGCCCTGGCCCCGGCGTGTGCGTCGCGCACTACGGCGCGAAGTGGCCCCGTCAGCCCAAAACCGGCGCGTTCGGCAACTCGTCTGGGTTGACCTCGCCCGGCGTGGCCGGGAAGTGCTCGACGAGTACGCGGTCCGCGGTGTCAACTGCGGCGATCAGGCCGGCCTCGAAATGACCGGCCCGGAACTGCGCTGCCATGCCTTCCACCAGCGACGCCCATTGCGCGGGCGTGACGTGCCGGTCCAGGGCGCGATCGGCCACGATCTCGATGCGGTGCTCGGCCAACAGCAGGTAGATGAGGATGCCGTTGTTGTCCTCCGTGTCCCATACGCGCAGCTTGCCGAACATGGCAATCGCTCGCTCTCGGGCGCTCGCGTCGCGCCACAGGTAAGACAAAGGCAGGCCCGCCTCGACGCACACGCGGATCTCGCCGGTGTGGCGGCGCTCGCTTTGGGCCACGCGCTCTCCGATGCGGGCCAGCGCATCAGGGCCGAGCGCTCGCCGCACGTCACCTTCGTCGAGCCAACGGTGGCGCAGGAGGCGCAGCCATCGGTTCGTGGTGTGAGCCATCGTCACCAGCCTCCCGAGGCGCCGCCGCCTCCAAAATCGCCGCCACCCCCCGAGCTGAAGCCGCCGCCTCCGCCGCCACCGCCGCCCCAGCCGCTCCCGCCACCCCAGATGACGGGCGGGCCGTGGTGGCCCAGCGGGTGGCGCCCGCGCATGCCCTGAAGCCGTCGCGCCGAGCCGACGCCGAGGACGCCGACGAGCACCAGCGACACGAGGCCCGCGGTAATGGCCAGGAGCACGCTGGTGCTGAACCACCAGGCCAGCCCGCTGGCGGCGGCGCCGGTGGCGAATGAACCGAGCTTGCGGCCCATCATGCCGGTGAGCACGGCGCCCAGCACGGGCACACCGACGAACAGGAACATCGCCAGTTCGTTCCACTGCGGCCCACGGTCGGCTTCGCGATCTTCGCCAGGAATGGGCAGACCTTCGCCGCGGATACGCGCGGACAGTTGGTCCACCGCGCCTGCGAGGCCTCCCGCGAAGTCGCCGGCCCGGAACGCCGGGGTGATCTGCCGGTCGATGATGTGGCGTGCGGCCAAGTCGGGGATGGCGCCTTCCAGCGCCTTGGCCACTTCGATTCGCACGCGCCGCTCATTCTTGGCGACGACCAGGAGCAGGCCATCGCCCACGTCGCGTCGGCCGATCTTCCAGTGGTCGGCCACGCGTTGGGCGTAGGCCGCGATGTCCTCGGGCTGCGTGGTGGGCACCAGCAGCACCACCATCTGCGTGCCGCTTTGCTGCTCCAGCGCGGCCAGCTTGTCGGTGAGAGCGGTGGCCTGGGTCGGCGTGAGCGTGGACGTTTGATCAATCACGCGGCCTGACAGCGCGGGCACCGGCAGCACGTCCTGCGCCCACGTCCCGAACGCGGTCAGCCAACACAGCAGCGCGACGAGCCCGTGGGCTGACCAGGCGAGTCGCGGCACGCCGCGGGCATCACGCATCGGCGAGGCCCGGTCTCAGCGCGACGCCGGTGCGGCAGGCGGTGCCGCGGACTTGTCGAAGTTCACCGTCGGCGGCGAGCTGATCTGAGCCTCGTTCTGGACCGTGAAGTTCGGCTTGATGTCGTAGCCGAACACCATGGCGGTCAGGTTGGTCGGGAAGCTGCGCGCGAGCGTGTTGTAGTCAGCCACCGTTTTGATGTAGCGGTTGCGCGCGACGGTGATGCGGTTCTCGGTTCCTTCGAGTTGTACGCGCAGGTCCTGAAAGGCGGCGTTGGCCTTCAGGGTGGGGTACTGCTCGGCCACGACCATCAGGCGGCTCAGCGCGCTGCTCAGTTCGCCCTGCGCGCGTTGGAACTTGTTGAAGGCTTCGGGGTTCTCGATGAGCTCCGGCGTCGCCTGGATGCTGGTGGCCCGCGAGCGGGCCTCGATGACGCGGGTGAGGGTCTCCTGCTCGAAGTTCGCCTCGCCCTTGACGGTGGCCACGACGTTGGGGATGAGGTCTGCACGGCGCTGGTACTGGTTCAGCACTTCGGACCACGAGCCCTTGACCTGCTCGTCGAGCCGCTGGAAATCGTTGTAGCCGCAGCCGGTGAGCACGATGGCGGCGGCGATTGCGACGGCGGCCCGCCAGAACTTTCTCAACATGGGTTCCTCCGTGGTGTGCGTTCGCGATGCTACCCCGCGTGGCAACCTGGGGACGCATGGCCTTGCTTCAGGACCGGCGCCCCCGCGGTCGATACTGGCGCGCATGGACTTGCTGCACGAGGCCCTGCGCGCCGGCCACGGCCTGCCGCTTGGTCGGGCGGGATGCGCACGCCGGGTGCTGGTGGCCGGTGGCGCGGGCGCGCTGGGCGCCGAGGTGCTGGAGCAGCTGCTGGCCTGCGGCGAATTCATGCAGGCGTCTGTGCTGGTCACCCTGCCCATCAGCGCGGCGCTGCGCGGGCTGACCACCCTGCCGCTGACTGAACTGGACGGGGCCGCTCGGCACGACACGGGGCTCGTGGTGTTCGACCGCGTGCGCCATCCAAATGGCCGGGAGGCCGCCTTCCTGCATCCCGACCCGGTGGCGTTGCCGGCGCTGGCCGCGCGGCTGCTGGCGCGCGGGGTGCAGCGGCTGGTGGTGGTGTCGCCTTACGCCAGCGCGACCCTTCCCGAGGCGCTGAAGCACGGGCTCGCCACGCGCGACGAGCAAGCCGTTGCATTGCTGGGTTTCGAGCACCTGGTGATCGTGCGCCCCGGCTCGGTCGCCGCATGTAGCTCGTGGCGCGGGCACGTGGCAGCGCGTGGCCGACTGGGTGCTGGCCCAGCTCCAGCTCATGGTGGCCGCACGGCGAAAAGCCGGTGCGCGCCCGCAAGGTGGCGCAGTTCGTGGTGCAGCTTGCCGTGCGGCTTGCCGACGCACCGGCCGGCACCCGGGTGGTGCGCCAGAACTGGTGTGGGAAGCCGCGCAGGTGCCCGATGTGGCGGGCCTTGCCCAGGCTTGCCTGCAGGCTCAGGAGCGGGTTCCGCTCGCCCAGCACGAATGCGGATGTGAGCTTCAACGCCCGGGCGACCATTGGGGCAGCGCTTCCACCAGCGCCTGTCGCTGCAGGAGTGGCATGGGCCGCAGGTGGGCAATGACCCAGGCCATATGTTCCACGTTTGTTGCTCCTTGGTCGGGATGCCGCAGCAGGCTGGCGAGCCAGGCGGCTTCGGTGGGGGTGAGGCGGTCCACGCGCTTGTTCAGATAGTGGCGCGCTGCGGCGGCCGCGCCGCAGCGCCCCTCGCCCCCGGGCGCCATGGCGAGGTACAGGTGCAGCACGCGCGCCATGCCGAGCGTGCGATCGAGTTCCACCGCGTAGAG